>JAESTY010000212.1 GCA_016763355.1 Immundisolibacteraceae bacterium | reverse complement strand
TTAACGCTTCATCTTGCTGAAGTCTTTCCGATGGTCATTACCAACCCTGAGCGCCCGATCAACTAAGGCAAGAATAGAACCACGGCTAAATAGCCAGGTTTTATTACAGTGCATCCGTACCGGTTTCACCGGTGCGAATCCGTATCACCTGATCTAGCGACTGCACAAAAATTTTGCCGTCACCAATTTTACCGCTATCTGCCGCGCCCCGAATCGCATCAACCACCGCATCAACACGCTCATCTTCGCAACCGACTTCAATTTTCACCTTGGGCAAAAACGAGACCACGTATTCGGCGCCGCGATAAACCTCTGTGTGTCCTCTCTGACGACCAAAACCACGCACCTCTGTCACCGTCATGCCCTGGATTCCGATACCACTCAGGGCCTCACGAACATCTTCCTGTTTAAAGGGTTTGATAATTGCTGTAACCAGTTTCATTGAACCTCCCATTGCTTCGTTGCAACATTCGAAATCATGCCTAAACCTTAACTAAAACTACCATTAAAACTAGAGCAAACCTGAAAAAACCAGACCCACGAGCCTGGCGGTTACCATTATCTACATAACCCGGCCATTTGTGCAGGTTTGTCTGCCTTCAAGCTGACCAGGTGTTGCTAGCAGGCCCTAATCTTCGACAACCAACTGATGCGATTCAGGCCAATAGCCTATGGGTGCTGATAGAATCCTGCTTTGCTACTCGAATGATTAACTTTAATATCACTCGTTAATTTACAGAGACCTGTTCATTTAATGAAATTAATTGGCCCCGTGCTTGTCATCCTGCTGCAATCATTTAATCGTTTATGCGCAGCACTGAGTTCGCAACAAGCGCTCTACAGAGTTGGCAGCTGGCTTGGAGGCGTTAATTTCCTGTTGCAGCGCAAGCGCAAAGCCATTGCCCTGAGTAACCTCGAGTTGATACTCGGTGATGAACTCGATGCCAGCCAGCGAAAGTCGATTGCGCGGGCCAGCTTTGATGCTATGTCGGCGATCTATTTCGAGCTGTTCTGGCACCCCGAACGCCATGGCATTAAATTTGACGACTGGGCTCGATGTGAAGGCTTTGAACATTTGGAAGCTGCCCACGCCCAGGGCAAAGGGGTAATAGTCGCATCGCCACATCTGGGCAACTGGACCGTACTGGCCCGTTCTGTGATTAGCCGTGGTTACAAATTTGGGGGGCTGATGCGACCCTCAGCAATCCCCGCGGTACGTGACCATTTTGCCCGCGAACTCGGTGCTGTTGGAATCCACCCAACTAATACGCCGCTGCCTCCGGGTGGTTTTAAAATCATGATCGACGGCCTCGGCCAGGGTGACGTACTTATGTTGGTGGCTGATCGACGTTCTAATGATTACCTGATTGATTTTATGGGCAAGCCGGCCTGGACTGCCCACGGTATCGCCACCATGCATTTGCGCAGTGGCGCACCGATAGTCACTGCCTATGCAGTCAGAGAAAAAGACCATCACCGACTGGTGTTTCAACCGGCAATTAACCATCAGCCCACCGACGATAAAGAAGCAGATAACATCGCCATATTGACTGAAGTCAACGACCGTTTTTCGAAGGTAATCCGCCAACATCCAGAACAGTGGCTCTGGCTACACGAACGCTGGCGAGGCCGCAGAAGGGACCAACAATCCACTGACGCTAACCAGCAGTCCACCGAGGCGACCGCATCTGCAGACAAATCACTTGACGCTGTTAACGAATGATCGGTAGGGTATGGCCCCTCGGCGGGCCTGATTACTGATCGATTATCACCATCAGCAGCACCACAATTGAGTAACTTATCTACCCGCACGACATCGAAGTTTTATCATTAATTAAGGAGTAACTTGCCGTGGCAGACGTAACCGAACTTGGATACCTGGGCATAGGTGTCAAAGACATGGAAGCCTGGAAAAAATTCGCTGGCGAAGTGGTCGGCATGCAGGTTGTTGATGAAGGCGAAGGCGATCGCTTTTATCTGCGCATGGATTACAACCATCATCGCATCGTGGTTCATGACAGCGGTGAAGACGATTTGATCTATTCCGGCTGGCGCGTAGCCGGTCCCCAGGAGCTGGCTGAAATGAAACAGCAGCTCACTGACCACGGCACCGAGTTCACGGTCGGTAGTCCGGCTGAATGTCAGGAGCGTCGTGTACTCGACCTGATTAAATTCACCGATCCAGGTGGTAACCCGACTGAGGTCTATCACGGCCCTCAGGTCGATACCCACTCACCGTTCCATCCTAACCGCCCGACGCATGGCAAGTTCACCACCGAAGGCGAAGGCATCGGTCACATGATCCTGCGTCAGCCTAATCCGCCGGCTGCCATCGAGTTCTACACCAAAGTATTTGGTATGCGCGGCACGGTTGAATACAAACTGCCAATGCCTGGCGCGCCGGATGGCCTGGCCCAGCCGATGTTCCTGCATTGCAACGGCCGTGACCACTCACTGGCATTCGGTTTCCCAATGGACAAGCGCATCAATCATTTGATGATTGAAGTTGATAACCTGAATGATGTGGGCAACACCCATGACCTGGTTCGCCAAAGTGGCACACCGGTGGCCATTCAGCTCGGCGCCCACGCCAACGACCAGATGTTCTCGTTCTACTTCGGCAATCCATCAGGCTGGTTGTTTGAGTACGGTTTTGGTGCGCGCAAATCTACCCACCAGAGCGAATATTACATTAAGGATACCTATGGCCATCAACCAGAAGCTACCGGCTTCGGCATGGACCTGGAACTGTAATCGCTGCTTTCATAGCGTGAACAAAAAAGCCCACCTTTTGGTGGGCTTTTTTGTGGCTAAGTACTTTAACCCGGTCTTTCAACCAGGGATGAATTCAGTCAGTTCTAAACAATGTAGGCATAAAATTTCCAGCTGCTTTTCGCTGCATTGAGCGAATCGTATAGCTTTATCGCAGCTTCATTCTGGGGTGCAGTTAACCATTACAATCTGAGCGCGCCATGACTAGCTGCGAATTGCCGGCAGTGTTCAATCAACCCTCGACCGACCCCATTACCACGCATATCCGGCACCGTATAAAGGTTATTAAGCACCGCTACCTTGGCGGCCAGTGTCGAGGTGAAGCTAAAAAACACCGTTGCAAAGCCAACGACCTTAGTTTCGTGCCGAACTAAAAACTGACAGCCAGCCGGGTTCTGCTCACCAAATTGGGCAAAGAAAATTCCATTCTCCGCGTCTGATATTTCGGCAACTTTTTAAAACTGCTGATACCGTCGAATCAGCGGTAATAGTTCGTCCAGATTGTTTTCGTTAACAACTTCTATCAATTCATGTCCTAATAATTAACGCATCACAAACGGATTTGGTGTCTCTTCGGCGGTGCTGATCCAGACGGTTTTGGTCTGCAGATAAGCCTTGATTGCCTCAATGCCATTCTCGCGACCGATACCGCTGAGCTTATAACCGCCAAAGGGCGCCATTACGCTCACTGCTCGATAGGTGTTAACCCAAACAGTGCCCGCTTCCAGGGCATTAGAGACCTTGATCGCTCGGCGGATGTTCTGGGTCCAGATGCCCGCCGCCAAACCATAAAGAATATCGTTGGCGATCTCGATGGCTTCTTCTTCTCCCTCAAACGGAATCACCGACAGCACCGGACCAAACACCTCCTCCTGGGCGATACGCATCTGATTGTTCACATCGGCAAAAATAGTTGGTTCGACAAATTGGCCACCCATCGCTGCCGAAGCGCCGCCCCCCAATACACAACGGGCTCCCTCGGCTTTAGCAATCTCAATATAGTCGAGCACTTTTTGATACTGCCCCGGCGTGGTCACCGGCCCTACCTGGGTGGCCGCATCCGCTGGGTCACCTAACTTGGCCTGGCTGGCAAACGCCACCAGTTTTTCCAGAAATTCATCATGGATCGAGCGCTCAACCAGCAGCCGAGAGCCAGCCAAACAGGTCTGTCCACTAGCGGCAAAAATACCCGATACCGCACCTTTAACGGCGTCATCAAGGTTGGCGTCGGCAAAAACGATATTCGGCGACTTGCCGCCCAGCTCCAGGGACACCGGTTTGAGGTTGGCGGCCGCTGCCTGATAAATCACCCTGCCACCGCTTTCACCGCCGGTGAAAGCTACTTTGGCAACGTGACGATGTTCGACCAGTGCCGCACCCACTTCATGTCCATAGCCGGTGACTGTGTTGATCACACCCGGTGGAAACCCAGCCTGATCCACCAGCTTCATCAATTCCAGCGCCGATGCGGAAGTGAATTCCGACGGTTTTAAAATAAAGGTATTTCCTGCCGCCAGGGCCGGCGCCAGTTTCCAGGTTGCCAGTAACAGCGGTGAGTTCCACGGCGTAATACCGACCACCACACCGAGCGGCTCATTGCGGGTGTAGGTCATCACGTCTGGCTTATCGATCGGCAATACCGCGCCTTCGATTTTGTCTGCCAGACCACCGTAGTAGTAATACCACTGGGGTAAGTAATTCATCTGACCGAGCATCTCGGCCATCAACTTGCCGTTATCACGCACCTCAACCGCCGCCAGCTGCTCGGCGTTTTCGGCGATCAGATCACCCAGCTTGCGCAGCAGTTCACCACGCTCGCGGGGGTGCATGGTTGACCAGGGGCCTTCACGAAAGGCTGTTCTTGCGGCTTTAACCGCCGCTTCACCATCGTCACTATTGCCCCGGGGTACCTGCGCCCAGACTTCACCACTGTATGGATTGATGGTCTCAATCCACTCGCCGCCGCGTGGATCACACCACTGGCCATCAATGTATTGCTGGTAACGCTTCACGGCTGTTCTCCCTGAACATTCACCGGAATAAATCCGGCGGCGGTTTTAGGCACTTCCAGGAGTCGCTTAAGAAGCCGATAAATACCCAGGTCGAACTCAGCGGAACTGGCTTGTTCAAGCTTTTCAAACACGGCTTCTGGTTGTTCGACAAAACCCAGGTATTGCCAACAATCAAACAGATGAACACGTTTGCGTTCTGGCCAGGATTGCTGTTCGGTCAATGCCGCCGGACCGGCAAAAGGCCAGTCAGGCTGCTTCAGTCGGATTAAGGCCATTTCAAGCTGGGTATTGCTCAACTCAATATCATCAGACGAAGGGCAAATTTCTGAACTGGTTTCAATTCCGGCATCAGTTTGAAGCTCTGAGTCTTTGTCGAGTCTTTGTTCGGTACCATGCACCGGACAAACCAGCCCATCGAACCCGGAATTCACCGTACAAAAAGGCTGCTTATTAACGGCCGCCTGAATCGATTTTCGCGCATCATCACGATTGCGAAATAGTCCGTAGCAGGGTTGCTGCTCAGCGATGTGTTCAGCGGGTACAAATTGAATCTGTAAACGGCCCTGATCGTCGGTCACCAACTGACTGGTCTCGGTATTTGATACCGCCGGGCTGGAGTTCATCGGCGGGCGTAACTCATCAACCAAGCGGCCCTCTTCCAATTCAGCGCCGACAATACCGACGGTTTCCAGCCACTCGACCTTACCCACCGCTTCCCGTAATTCAGTGACACGACGATTGCCTGACCCAGCGGCCAGCTGGGCTAATACCTTGGCACGAATGTTCTTCGCCTTGCCAACCAACAGGGCGGCATCTTGTTGATCCCAAAACAGATAGACCCCAGCGGTTTCCGGCAGATCATCGAAAGCATCTACCGACAAACCGGGTGGCACATCCAGTGGTTGAACTAATCCGCTAATCTCTTTATCAACCTGCAGTTCGTCCTGCTCAGTGGCAGCTAGCTGGATAAAGTCCCACAACACCTTGGCATCACCAAACGCTCGATGACGGGCTTCACAGGGCAGTTTATGACGAGCAATCAGGGTATCCAGGTTGTGCTTCTTAAAATGCGGGAAGAGTCGCCGCGACAGCTTCACTGTGCACAACACTTCCGAATGGTAAAACCGATCTACCAGCCGAAATTCATGACGCAAGAAGCTATAGTCAAAACGGGCATTGTGAGCCACCAGAATACGGCCCTTGAGCATCTCTTGCAGACTCTCGGCTATGTCACCAAATTTGGGGGCATCGGCCACCATCTCATCGGTGATACCGATATAACCGGCAATAAAACTAGGGATATTCCGTTGCGGGTTAATCAGCGATGACCACTCCCGGGTCACCTCACCGTCATCAACGGTTAACAGGCCAATTTCGGTAATACGATCCTCTGCAATGGAGCCGCCAGTGGATTCGATATCAAGAAAAACAAACCGACGATCACTCAGTCCCATGCCAGCAGTTCACCATGACGTGGACAACTAGTCAGGTGATCATTGACCAGACCCGCTGACTGCATAAACGCATAACAGGTGGTGGGGCCGACAAACTTAAAGCCGGCCTTTTTTAATGCTTTACTCATTGCTACTGATGCCTCGGTCTGGGCAGGTATCTGTTCCAGCTCAGACCACTGATTCTCTATGGTTTGATGGTCAACAAACTGCCAGACGAATTCGCTAAAGGACTCCCCTCGCTGGAGCATAGCAAGATAGACCTGGGCATTGTGAATAAAGGCGTTGATTTTGCCCCGGTGGCGCACGATCGCGGAGTTGTGGCAGAGCTGCTCACGTTCCTCTGCGCCTATGCGTGCCATCTCGACAGGCGAAAACCCGTGAAACGCCTGTCGATATCCTTCGCGTTTATTAAGGATAGTGCGCCAACTGAGTCCGGCCTGAGCGCCTTCTAACAACAGAGATTCAAATAGCCGCTTTGATTCTCGCTCCGGCTGGCCCCATTCCTGATCGTGATACTCGATCATCAAGGGGTCGTCACCGGCCCAGCGACAGCGCGTCAATCAATCGCCTGCAAAATAGCTTCACAAACCTGTTTGGCATCACCAAACACCAGTGAACAGTTATCCTGATAAAACAGAGAATTATCCACCCCAGCATAACCGGGACTCATCGAGCGTTTAATCACGAACACCTGCTGGGCACGGTCAACATCCAGAATCGGCATGCCATAAATGGGGCTATTTTTGTCACTGCGGGCTGCCGGGTTAATCACGTCATTGGCACCAATCACCAGGGCCACATCGGCAGTGGCAAACTCCGCGTTTATTTCATCCATTTCAAACACCAGGTCATAGCTAATATCGGCCTCGGCCAACAGCACATTCATATGACCGGGCATTCTGCCAGCAACCGGGTGAATGGCAAATTTGACCGTTACCTGACGTTTAATCAGCAGATCAACCAGTTCGGATACGGCGTGCTGGGCCTGAGCTACCGCCATGCCGTATCCCGGCACAATAATCACCTTATTACCATTTTCCATCATAAAGGCTGCATCGGCAGGGGCTGCTGCTTTAACCGAGCGATCACCTAAATCAACGGCCGATGAATCAGCCGCGGTTTGGCCAAAACCACCGATCAATACATTAACGATTGATCGATTCATTGCCCGACACATGATGTAGGACAGAATCGCCCCGGACGCACCCACTAGCGCACCGGTGATAATCATCAGTTCATTATTGAGGGTAAATCCGGTAATAGCGGCGGCCCAACCGGAATAACAGTTCAATACTGACACCACCACTGGCATGTCTGCGCCACCGATAGAAATCACCAGCAATATGCCCAACAAAGCTGCAATGCCGGTGATCGCCGCCCAGATCCAGAGCGACTGATCGATAGCAAAATAAACCGACAGCGCAACCATGCCAGTCAGCAACAACAGATTGAAAAAGTGACGGCCCGGAAAGGACACCGCGGACGAACTAACAATGCCCTGCAGTTTGCCAAAAGCGACCAGGGAACCGGTGAAGGTAATCGCGCCGACAATCGAACCGATCGCCAGTTCGGTCATAAAAAGGGCACTGTAGTGAGCCGCGTTAGCCCCATGATTGATAAAACTGACCAGCGCGATCAATACCGCCGCCAGGCCAACCAGGCTATTAAACATGGCCACCAGCTGAGGCATGGCGGTCATCTGGACTTTAAGTGCCAGCACAGAACCAATCACAGCACCGCCAACAATGCCGGCGATGATCCAGCTGTACTGGCTGATATCTGGCGACGACAGCACCGCTAGCACGGCCAATCCCATACCAGCCATCGCCAACAGGTTACCCCGACGGGCAGTTTTCGGTGATGCCAATCCCTTGATGCCAAATATAAACAGCACCGCTGACAACAAGTAAGCGGTAGCCAGCAAATCAGTGCTCATCATCAGCTCTTTTTCCTGAACATCGCCAGCATGCGCTGGGTAACCAGGAAACCGCCAAAGATATTGGTTGATGCCAGTAGTACCGCAAAAAAGCCAACAATCTTGGTGGTGGTATCCGCCTCAGCGGCACCGGTAACTAACACGGCGCCAATCACCACGATTCCAGAAATGGCATTGGTTAACGACATCAGCGGCGTGTGCAGGGCTGGGGTAACGCCCCAGACCACCTGATAGCCAACGAAACAGGCAAGTACAAAAATATAGACAGAAAAAAGAATCAGCGACATGAAAATTCCTAAATAGCGAGAGAGGGTTAAACCGAGAAAATAACTGTTAGAACCTGACCATAAAGACAGCGCTAATGGCGTAATTTGCCTTCAAAAACTAGCAGACAGCCATCAATAATTTCATCTTCCAGGTCTAGTCCTATCTGGGTAGCACCGCTCTCATCGGTACTCAGCAACAACTCCAGTAAATTGGAGAGATTGCGGCCATAAAAGTTGCTGGCATCAGCAGGTAACAATCCAGGCAGGTTGGTTTCCCCAATCAGCACGACACCATGACGAGTCACCACCTTGTCTGGCTCGCTCAACGGGCAATTACCACCATTGGCCGCCGCCATGTCGACAATAACGCTACCAGCGCGCATGCCCTTCACTGCCTCCTCGGTCACCAGCACCGGCGCCGGCTTGCCCGGAATAAGTGCAGTAGTAATAATAATGTCCGCCTGTTGTAGGCGACTGACCAGTTCCGATTGCTGGCGTTGTTTGGCCTGATCGGAGAGCTCGCGGGCATAACCACCCTCACCACTACCCTGTTCTTCCAGGTCGATATCGATAAATCTCGCGCCCAGGGAGAGCACTTGCTCTCGGGTTTCCGGACGCACATCGAAGGCTTCAACCTGGCCACCTAACCGCCTGGCGGTGGCAATCGCCTGAAGCCCGGCAACGCCGACACCTAGCACCACAATTTTGGCGGGACGGGCTGTACCGGCAGCGGTCATCATCAGCGGGACGAAGCGGCCGTAATGATGCAATGCTTCGATGACCGCACGATAGCCAGCGATATTGGCCTGGGACGATAACGCGTCCATCGATTGAGCCCGAGATATACGGGGAATGAGTTCTACCGATATGGCGTTTACACCCCGACTGGCCAGCAGAGTAAATTGGGATAAATTAGCAAAGGGTTCCAACAGACCGATCAAGAGTGCGCCTGGTTTGATGCGTTCAAGATCCTCCGTGGAGGGTAGTCGCAGGACCAGCAGAATGTCTGCCTCTAAAACCTTATCCCGATCGACTATTGCCGCATCCTGATCAAGATACTGCTGATCGGTAAAACCTGCCGCGACTCCGGCCTGGTGCTCCACCCAAAAAGTGATGCCAAATTTCGATAACTTTTTAATCTCCGCTGGCGTCGTTGCCACGCGGGTCTCCGATGATTGCTGCTCACGCAGCAATCCAATGGTGATACTCAACCAATACTTCCCCTAAAAAATCTGAACAATGTCATCCAGATGCCAAATCAGCGCTGCTCAAAATCATCGTTAATTCAAAGCAACCAAAACTAAACCGAATCAATACCGCTGGACGATTATACGCAATATGCTGCAGTGCAACATAACCAGTCCATATGATCGACTAATTTGAAACTTGTATTCAGATGAAAGACACCGACCACTTAGACCAAAGCTCAACCTTATAAAGTCAAACTTTGACCTCAGCCAGAGAGGAGACACCGACCATCAGCTGCAGCACACGATCAACACCCACCGCCACACCGGCACAATCTGGCAACTGATCGAGCACCGCCAGTAAAGATTCATCGAGGGCTACCTCAACAACCCCATTCAAACGGCGTTGATGATTATCCTGCTGAAATCGTCGACGCTGCTCGTTAGCATCGGCGAGTTCATGGAAACCATTGGCAAGCTCAACACCCTCGACATATAACTCAAACCGATGAGCCACCGGCCAGGGATCGTCACTGACCCTGGCTAACGCGGCCTGATCCGCGGGGTAGTCGTACAGAAAAGTAAGACAATCCCGGCCCAATGCAGGTTCGACCTGGTCGACCAACAAAAGATCACAGGCTAATCGACGCAGCTGCGCCTGATTCGTAACCGGCTGAGTTGCCAGGGAATTTGCAGCCCGATTAATCAGTTGATCGCAGCTAGCAATCACTGGATCTATATCCGCATAACGAATAAAGGCATCACGCCAGGTCAGTTTCTGAATCGGTTTAGGGCCCACAAGCTGCTGCATTAGTTCAGCAAGCTCGTCCATCAACCGATGATGATCGAACCCAAGCCGGTACCATTCGAGCATGGTGAATTCCGGGCTATGTTGCAGACCCTGCTCACCAAAACGAAACGCTTTACAGACCTGATAAATATCGCCACTGCCACGGGCCAGCAGCTGCTTCATCGCATATTCTGGAGAGGTCTGCAGAAACAGTGAACCCACTAGCAGCTCACCCTCTGGACCTGCCAATTGAAAGCTCTGCTGATGGGGCTCAGTAACCGTGTAAGACCGCGCTAGAGGTGTTTCCACCTCTAACACCTTGCGCTGACTAAAAAACTGTCGGACCTGGGACAGCAGGCTGGCTCTAGCTTCTAAATGGCCGGGAACCCGCAGTGAATCTATGTTGTTTACCGACAAAATTACTCTTTGGCGCGCGAGATATATTCGCCTTTACGGGTATCGACCTTGAGCAGGTCACCCTCTTCAATAAATAGTGGTACCCGAACAACTGCCCCGGTTTCTAACGTTGCTGGCTTGCTCCCACCTTGAGCCGTATCGCCTTTGAGCCCAGGATCAGTTTCGGTAACGGTCAGAGTTACATGATTAGGCGGCGTGATAGAAATTGGCACCTCATTCCAGAGCGTCACGGTGCAACTATCCTGGGGTTTGAGCCACTTGGCGTTGTCACCAATCGCAGCCTGATCAGCAGGCACCTGATCAAAGGTTTCCGGATTCATGAACCACCAGCTGTCGTCATCGGAGTATAGAAATTCCATTTCACTATCCAACACATCTGCCGCTTCCACCGACTCACCGGATTTGTAGGTTCGTTCCCACATCCGACCGGTTTTAAGATTGCGTAACTTGACCCGCGCAAAGGCCTGGCCTTTGCCTGGCTTAACAAATTCATTAGAGACAATTTCGCAAGGATCAGCCTCAATCATTATTTTGAGCCCGCTACGAAATTCATTGGTGCTGTAAGATGCCATGCCTTCCCTCAATCGATTAGCCTACATATTTGCGGCCAATAGGTTATCCCTGGAAGCCCCATTCAACCGACCTGGAATCACCATTCCAGGTCAATCAGCACAAGGCTATAGATGAGCATATGGTAACGCGAAGCGATCTGATAGACACCCCGCATACCTGGCAACAGCAAGTTGCCGATGCCATCACCGATCTAGACGAACTATTTTCACTACTTAACCTGCCAGCCCAGCTATTGCCAGCTGCAAAAACTGCCACTCAGCAGTTCCCGCTGCGTTTTCCACGCCAACTTATAAAGCAGATAAAACCCGGCGATATCAACGACCCGCTTCTCAGGCAGTTTCTGCCGGCGGCTGCAGAATTATTAACCTCACCCGGATATGAAACCGATCCACTTGCAGAAGCCGATGCCCAGGTAGCACCTGGGTTGTTACATAAATACCCGGGCCGGGTATTACTGGTAACGACCGCCGCTTGTGCGGTGCACTGTCGCTACTGCTTTCGCCGCCACTTCCCCTATAAAGAGCAGGCGGGAGAACAGGATAACTGGCAGGCTGCCCTCGAATATATCGCTGCAGACCCTGCAATACATGAGGTGATATTAAGCGGTGGTGACCCACTATCGCTGTCAGATCGCCGACTGGCTATGTTGGTCGATAAGCTCGAACAGATTCCCCATCTACATACACTCCGGTTTCATAGCCGTACCGCAGCGCTTTATCCAGATCGAGTCAACGACGATTTCACCTTGCTGTTGCGTAATACTCGCCTACAGGTAGTGATGGTGACTCACATAAATCACCCAAAGGAACTGACTGAATCCACCCAGGCAGCGATGTCCAGACTTAAAGACGCTGATGTATTGCTACTCAACCAATCGGTTCTGCTTGCAGGAGTGAATGACCAGGTTTCTACCCTGAGGCAACTCAGTCATGGCTTGTTTTCCAATCATATCCTGCCCTACTACCTACACCTGCCTGATGCGGTTGAAGGTACAACCGATTTCGCCGTCAGCCAGGCCGTCGGTGAGCAGCTGTAACTCGACTGCAGCACCAGCTACCGGGCTATCTGGTCCCCAGACTGGTAAAAGAGATTCCCCATCAACCGGCAAAAACGCTGATCAAATAATCACCGTAGCGCAGCCGGCCGAACGCTGAGATACATCAATTTTTTGCTTCCATCCCCAGGCAAAACTGAG
>JAESTY010000211.1 GCA_016763355.1 Immundisolibacteraceae bacterium | reverse complement strand
TTTCGCTCGGTCCGGCTCACCCAGATTACGATAATGGCGGTTATCGAGAGCAGGCTGCGGTAACCCTGGCGATTGCTAAAAAGCGTGGTGCGAATGCGGTGCGCGTTGCTGAACAGGTGCTCGATCGAGTCGAGCGGATGCGCCTGCGAATGGCGCCTCGTGATGTGCGTATTGATATCACCCGTAATGATGGTGTAAAAGCCGATAAGGCGGTCAATCGCCTGGTGCTCCAGCTTGGCATATCACTGTTATCAGTGAGTCTGGTGCTGGGATTCTTTTTGGGTTGGCGAGAAGCCGCTATTGTCACTGTGTTAGTTCCGCTAGCATTTTTTGCAACCCTCGCAGTTGATTATATGGTCGGTATTAGCATCAACCGGGTGACTCTGTTCGGGCTGATTCTCTGTATTGGCATGCTCGTGGATGCCGGTATTGTGGTGGTGGAAAATATTCACCGGCGCTTTCATGATGATCCCGATGGGGACCGTACGCTGCTGGCTATTGATGCAACTCGCGAGGTGGGTAACCCGACTAACCTGGCGACCTTTTCGATCATGGCGGTGTTCAGCAGCATGATCGTGATCAGCGGTATGCAGGGCGAATATTTTTTCCCGATTACGGTCGATGTGCCGGTGGCTATTTTTTCCTCGCTGATTGTTGCTTATGTGGTGGGTCCCTGGGCTGCGGTTCGTTTTATTCGGCCATCCAATCAAACCCAGTCGGCGGATCAGCGTTATGCTGCTGTATTTTCTGGTTACCGTCGCTTTTTGGGTGGTGTTCTCGATAGCTCTAGTGTGCGAAGAAAGCTTTTCATAACTTTGACGCTGCTAATGGTGCTGAGTTTACTAATGCCGGCCTGGCAGTTTCTGCGTCCACAGGGAGTTTCAGGGCCGTTATCGTTTGGTGGAGTCGCGTTGACGTTTTTGCCTAAGGACGATCAAAACAGCTTCAACATTACTATTGACATGCCTGAAAGTGCGGTAATAGAAGAAACTGATCGCCTGGCCCGGAGTATTGGCCGGTTGCTAGATAAACAACCCCTGGTCGAGAACTATCTGACCACTTTAAGTATCCCGGGGGTGGTGGATCTGCCGGGACTGCTCAGGGGTAACTTAAGTCGCTACGGCGGACACCTGGCTGAAGTTAGAGTCAACCTGCTATCTAAAGATCGCCGGCTGGAGTCTTCCATTGAACTCGCAGCTGAATTACGCGAGCAGATTGCGAAATTGCAGGAAAAATTCCCCGGTAGTGTGGTGCACCTGGTTGAAGATCCACCTGGACCACCCTCTCGAGCAATGGTATTAGCCGAAATTTACGGCAATGACCCGGCGAAGCATAAGGCACTAGCGGAGCAGGTTAAGCAGCAGTTTCTTAAGGCCTGGGACATGGTCGAGGTGTTTGATAGCGAGCCGGAGGTTATGACCCGTTATCGAGTGGTAGTCGATCAGGAAAAGGCAGCGTTATCGGGTGTCTCTGCCGCACAAATAGGTCAGGTATTGCGGGTGCTTTTTGATGGTCAGGTGCTTGGTAGCGTGAGAATGCCCGGTGAACTCAACATGGTCCCAATCCGGGTGACGGTGCCACGGCGCTATCAGTTGCAGCCCAACCAGCTTGATCGAGTTTATTTGACCAACGATGCGGGCCAGCGGGTGCCATTGACAGAAATTACTCGCATGGTTACTGAAATTGAACCGGCGCAAATTCAGCGTAAAGACAACGAACGGGTGATTTATGTCGGCGGTGAACAGCGATCAACCACCGCCTTTAATGCGGTGCTCGATCTGGATAAAAAAATTCGCGCTGAGCAGGCCGAACGAGGGCTAGTTTTACCGACTAGCAATTTGAGCCTGTTTGAAGAGGCACCGGATACGGTTAATGGGTTACAGATGCTCTGGGCTGGCGAGGTAAGAATGATGCTTGATACCTACCGTGAAATGGGCATGGCGGTCGTGTTGGCGGTGATTTTTATCTATCTGATTTTAGTCGGTTATTACCAGTCATTTCTGGTGCCATTGATCGCCATGTCTGCGATTCCATTAGGCATGATTGGGGTTTTTCCAGGTCATTGGATCATGGGGGTGCCATTTTCAGGAGCCTCTATTATTGGCATTATTGCGTTGGCCGGGGTGGTAGTAAGGTCGTCGTTATTAATTATTGATTTTGTTGGAGAACAACAGCTGGCGGGAGTTGAATTACGGGAGGCAGTCATCGAAGGGGCAATGTTACGTTTACGGCCCATTTTTCTGACCGCAGTAACCGTGCTGTTGGGTTCTTTGGTGATGTTGCTCGACCCTGTTTTTAACGGTCTGGCGGTCAGTTTGATCTTTGGCACCCTGGTCTCAACCGTGTTCACTGTTATTGTGGTGCCAGTTATTATTTACCGGGTTGCCAAGCGAGAAGCCGAACGCGGTCGAGCGTTTCTGGGGGCCAGTGGCACTACTTACTAGATCGCCCGCAGCACGTCTAATAGCTAAGGCTGCTTCGAACGATTGCTGGGGATGCTAAGGTTAGTCTGTGGCCGGTTTAATTATTGATCCAGGTGCAGGTCGTTGGCTCCTTTGATCGCGGTAGTCTTCTATAAAATGCTCGATGACTGAATAGGCCACCGGGATCACCGCCAGGGTCATCAAGGTAGAACTGAGCATGCCAGCAATAATGGTTACTGCCATAGGTCCATTGGCTTCAGCGCCAGTGCCATAACCCATCGCGGCCGGCAACATCGCCAGAATAATGGTCATGGATGTCATTAACACGGGTCTCAGCCTGATAGGGCAAGCTTTCAGCAGAGCCTCATCAATTGGCAGGCCTTCAAGACGAAACTGATTGGCCATATCGACCAGTAATATTGAGTTTTTAGCCACCAGACCAACCAGCAAAATCATGCCGATCATTGAATAAATATTGATGGTCATGCCCATGATCCAGAGTCCAAATAGCCCGCCAACCACCGCCAGCGGTTGGGCTAGCATAATGATTAGTGGTTGAACCAGAGAGTTGAACTGACTTGCCAGCACCATGTAGAGCAGCAGCAAAGCTAGCGAAAAGGTACCCGCCATGATTTGCGCTGTTTCCAGGTAATCTTTGGAAACTCTTACAAATACCACTTCATAGCCAATAGGCATGTCCTCAGCCGCCTGCTGAACGTAACCGATAGCCTCGCCTAACGGCACACTGGGCTCGGCATAAAAACTGGCTGAGTATTGCAGGTCGTAACGGGAAATTACCGCCGGACCTAGTGTTTCATGAAACTCTGCGACGGTATCTGCTCGCACCGTATTTCCGTTGCGCGAACGTAGATAGATTTTGCGCAGGTCCGCTGGCTTAGTGAACTGGCCATCACTGGCTTTAATGCGCACGTCATAGCGCTCACCATCACCCGGGTCGTCGTTGTAATAGGCAACATCAAGGCCGCCCATCAGCATGTTGACTGCCTGGGATACCTGGGCGCTGGTAATGCCCATGCTGTGGGCACGGACCCGGTCGATATCTAGTGTCAGCTGTGGAAGGTCAAGTTTTAAATCTAGATCGACCCTGCCAAGCTTCGGAAAATCCTCGGCGATGCGGGTCTTTAACTGTTGACTAATTTCAGCGACTTTTTCCAGGTTGGTGCCGCGCACGACGAACTGCAATGGCTCCCCACGAGCACCTGGAATGGCAGGCACTCGACCGGCAAATCCAAGCATGCCTGGCACATCAGAAAGCCTGGCCTGGGTTGAGCGAATTAGCTCTACCTGGCTCTTTTCCCGTTGCTCTGGTGGCACCAGGCGAACAAACACAACGCCCTGGCTAACACTGCCGGTGGGACCCACGCCGATCGCAGCCCAGAAATCGAGGATCTCTTCCTGGCCGCCCAGAATCGATTCTATTTGTTGCATGCGTTTATCTGTGTAGTCGAGGCTGGAACCCAGTGGGGTTTTAAAAAACACCAGAAAGCCACTCTCATCGAGGTCGGGTTCGAAGGTTTTACCGAGATCATTGAACAGGAAATAACTCGGAATAATGGCAATCACGGTGATTATTAGCACCAGTAGGCGATGGCCTAAAAACCATTTTAGTAATCCTTCATAGCGATTTTGCAGGCGGTCGAAAAATGCCAGCACTGCCGTACCGACCTTGCCGTGTTCGAAATCGCTGGTCATTAATCGAGAGCAGAGCATCGGCGTCAGGGTGATCGAAACCAGCAATGAAGCGAGTACACCAACCGTCATGACGATCGCAAAAGAATTAAAAAACATACCGACGATGCCACCCATAAACACCACAGGTCCAAAAATGGAGACTAGCGAAAAAGTCGCCGCTACGATGGCGAAATAGACCTCGGTTGCGCCATTGGCGGACGCGGTCATTGGGTCAGGGTCGACCTCTTTAAGGTGGCGATGAATGTTCTCCAGTACCACGATGGCGTCATCCACCACCACTCCTATCAGCAGCAGTAGTGCCAGCATGGTCATCATGTTCAGGGTCAGGCCGGCGAAGTAAATCAGGGTGATTGACGCAAGCAACGAAATTGGAATAGCTAAAGCGACGATTATCGTGGCACGAAAATTAAACAGGAACAAAAACACCACGGCCGCGGCCAGAAAGGCTCCCAGGTATATGTGTTCGGTCAGGGATTCTATGGAGCGCTCGATAAAGGTGGCGTCATTCCAGGAAACCGATAGGGTCATACCCGGTGGCAGATTGGGAATCAGCTGGTTGTTCATCCGATCAACAACAGCCTTGGCGATGGCCACCGTGTTGGCATTACTGATTTTTACGATGCCGAGCCCGATCGATTGCCGCTGTTGGTAACGTGCCAGGGTACGTCGATCCTGAGATCCGTTGACTACCTGAGCCAGGTCCCGTAGCTGAATTGGCAGTTGATCACGGTAACCGACGACCAGCTCTTCCATCTCGCGGACGTCGTGATACTCCTGATCGAGCTTAATTAAAAATTCAGTTTCGCCGCCGACTAAAAAGCCGCCGGGTAGCTGAAAATGTTCGTTCCGTAATGCGCGGATTAAATCATCCGCAGTTACCCCAAGTGCTGCCATGCGCTGCAAGTCAACTTCGATACGGATATTGCGATCATATCGACCGCCGATCAGCACTTCACCAACTCCGCTAATAGTCTCTAGTTTTTTCTTTAATACGGTACGGGCGTAGCGGCTGAGTTGGCTTGGTGTGCGGTCTCCATCCAGATTGAGCCAGATAATTGGTTGGGCACCAGTCTCAAGTTTGGCGATAACAGGAAAATCAGCATCATCCGGAAGTCTCCTCAGGGCCTGATTAACCTTGGCCTGGACCTCGTTAAAGCCAGCATCGACATCTTTATCGAGTTCAAATACCACCATGACCATCGACATGCCGGTACGTGATGAAGCCTCGATGCGTCTAACTCCGGGAATGGCGTTGACGGAGGTTTCAATCACATTGGTGATGGCTGAGTCGATTACATCCGGATTGGCACCGGGCATTGCGGTGAGTACGGTGACCGCCGGAAATTGAATCTGCGGGTAGCGGTCAACGCCGATGCGTTGATAACTAATCAGGCCAAACAGCACGATAAGAGCGCTGATCATAAACGCCAATATGTGTCGCTTTATCGATAGCTCCGGGATAGACATCGCCATGATGAACCTCTGTTCGATCGAATAATGTAGATTGCCGCTGGACGTTACTGCTTGGCTTTAGGGCTAGCGGAGTTTGTGTTGGCTGGCTTAGACCCCGGCGTTTTTATGGGGGCACCATCTGATAAATAGGCAGCACCTTCAACCGCGATGATTTCGCCGATCTCTAGACCTTTGAGAACCTCTACCTGGTCATCCAGGTATTCGCCGATAGTTACGATTCGTTGTCTGGCGATTTGATCCTTAATCACGTAAACCGTTTTACCGGCTGGACGAATAACTAATGCAACTTTTGGTACAACGACGCTGTGGCGAGAGTCGAGCACCACTTCTCCAGAGACGCTAGCCCCCGGGAACCAGTCTCCCGGATTGGTAATATCGATAATGGCCTCACCTGCTCGACTGGTGGGCTCAACCATGGGCAGTAGCTGAGAAATTGTGCCGTCGATAACCCGCTGATTTGAAGAAGGGGTCTCAAGGTAGACCTGTTGACCGGGGCGTAGGTGCTGCAAAACCTTTTCGGGAAAGGGTAGATGGATAGTGAGCTGTTCGGAATTGGACACTTGAAAGGCCAGGTCGCCCTTTTTTACATAACTACCAACGGTGATAGCTCGCTGCTGAACCTGGCCGGAGACCGGCGCCAACACGCTGGTTTTTTCCAGGTTGCGAGCAGCAATATCGGCGTTGGCTTCGGCGGTACTCAGCTGACGCTGCAGCGCTTTTAATCCAGCCTCTTCATCCTGAAGCGCAT
>JAESTY010000210.1 GCA_016763355.1 Immundisolibacteraceae bacterium | reverse complement strand
GCACGACGTGCCGGTTGTTTCTGCTGATTACGTGCCTTTTGCCAAAACCATCAAGACCGATTATGACCCGGGCACCGACACCAGCGTGAAGATGCACGACGGCGCCATGCTCAATCTGCATAAACTGGAAAAAGACTACGACCCCTATAGTCGACGTCATACCATGGACTACCTGTTTAGCTGTCAGGATGAGGGCAAAATTGCCACCGGACTGCTTTACGTCAATCCGGATGTGACCGACTTTCACGAAGTACTTAAAACCGTGGATGAGCCGTTGACGTCTCTTTCCTACGACCAGCTCAATCCCGGCCAGGACGCACTCGCTGCGATCAACGCCAGTCTGAGATAGATCATCGTTTTGTAGTGGTTAGTCAGCTATAAAAAACAGCGAATAGCCATTGCCGGTTTGAATTGGGTTATTGGTAATTAAAGCCCCGTCACCACTATTGGTGCCGGGGCTTTTTTATTGGTTAGATTGAAGGTGGTCTCGGTCTTACCGGCTAACAGCTGTGTGATACTCGGGTTTTCATCTAAAAACAGGGGGCTGATCGATGTTTATTACCAATACAGAAGAGATTGCTGGCAAAAAGATATCGGTCTGTCACGGCGTGGTGTCCGGCAGTACGGTGCGCGCTAAACACGCAGGGCGGGACATTATGGCTGGCTTAAAAAATATCATGGGTGGTGAGCTCACCGCTTATACCGAGCTGCTCACCGAATCTCGGGATCAGGCTATTCAGCGTATGGAAGACCAGGCGCAGCAAATGGGCGCCAATGCGATCGTCAACGTGCGGTTTTCGACCTCCTCGGTAACCGCCGGAGCGTCCGAGATTTATGTCTATGGCACAGCGGTTACGGTGGAGTAAAGCGGATGGTTGAGTTACTAATATTTTTAGTGTTGATCTCAGTCGGTTACTTTTTTGGTCAACGTTCTGAAGCGAAGCACTTCCGTTCTATCCGCGCTCGCGAGCTGGAGCTTATGGGCTTGATAACCCACAACGGCAAACATCCGTTGGGGGTTGACCAATTAGGAACCGTCACCGAGTCGAGGCTGGTCTATGGCAGCGTGGTGATATCGGTGGATTATTTCAAAGGCGTGGTGGCGGGGTTAAGAATGTTGGTCGGTGGCAATTTGGGCACCTATGAAACTCTGGTTGACCGTGCTCGCCGAGAAGCGGTATTACGGTTGAAGGAATCCTGCACTGATGCGGCGCAAATCATCAATTTGCGTATTGAAACCTCGGCGATTTCGAAGGGAAATCAGAATCAGGTCGGTTCGGTAGAAGTGCTTGCCTACGCCACTGCAATCTATACCCAATAGATTGTCCGTGATCATATATAGATTCTGATTGACCGATGAAGTACCAGCCCCACCTGCCTGAGCAAGATAATGAGCAGAATATTAATGTCAGCCATGATCAACCGCTAAAAACCTTATTCACCCTGCTGAGTGGAGTGCTGGCGATTATTGGGGTTGGCTATGGGCTGCTCGGGGTATGCGTGGATTTTGCGGTTGACCACCTGCCTGATGAAGTCGAAACCCTGATTGCTCGCCAGTTTTCGTTGTCGGATCCCCTCTCGAATGTGGTGCAGGATGAGTTTTCTGCCTATCTGCAAACCATGCTCCGGGAGCTGCAGCAATGTGCGGGAGTTGGTTATCCGCTGCAGTTGACCCTGGCCGATGTTGATCAGATCAACGCCTTTGCGATACCCGGTGGTCAGATAGTGGTGTTCACTGGACTGATAGATCAGCTCGAATCAGAAAATGGCCTGGCTTTTGTGTTAGCGCACGAAATCAGCCATTTCCAGAACCGCGACCACCTGCGCAGTATGGGTCGGGGTGTCGTGATCATGGGACTATCTGCTCTGATTACCGGAGCCGATTCGGTGATCACCAAACTCATATTACCGACGATCACCCTCGGTGAAATGCGCTTTTCCCAAAGCCGTGAACTGGCTGCAGACCGACGTGCGCTAGCGATATTGAACTGTCGATATGGGCATGTTGGTGGCGGCACTGAATTTTTTAGTGGTTTATTGAGTCACGCCGACAATGCTGCTGGTTCAGTCTGGGGACATTATTTTGATAGTCATCCGAAGGCAATGGCTCGGGTTGAACGAATTCAACAGCAGGGCGATGAAGCTGGTTTTAGGGTGGGTGCAGTCACCAGGCTAATGGCGCGTTAAATTGGTAACAGCATGATAAAACAGCCTGAACAGTTGCCGTAGAAACAGTTAGCCTGAATCATTCTGTTGACCATGGCAGTGCGGTAAATTGACCACCAGATATAGGCATGTCTAGATATCGAGCCATTTTAATGAACGAGCCGGGAGAGGGTGTAGTGAATAGCGAGTCTGAGAATTGTGTCGATGCCATTATTATTGGTGCGGGTATCGCTGGTATGTACCAGCTCTATAAATTGCGCGAACTAGGTCTGTCGGTTCAGTTATATGAAACCGGCGACGGCGTCGGTGGTACCTGGTTCTGGAACCGTTATCCGGGATGTCGGTTCGACTCGGAGAGTTACACCTACGGTTATTCATTTTCCGAAGAAATTCTGCAGGAATGGAGCTGGAGCGAGCACTTCTCGCCGCAACCAGAGACGCTTAAATACCTTAATTTTGTTGCCGACAAATTCGATCTGCGCAAACACATCCAGTTTAGTAGCCGGGTTGCCAGCGCAAGTTATGATGAACAGCTTTGCCAGTGGCATGTGGTACTCGAAGATGGCACTAAAGCCAGTGCCCGTTACCTGATTAGTGCCACCGGGCCCCTGTCGGCACCGACCCTGCCAGCAGTTGAGGGTATTGATGACTATCAGGGTGAATCGTTTCACACCTCAAGATGGCCTAAAGCCGAAGATGGTTTTGGTGGCAAACAGTTTGATTTTGCAGGCAAACGTATCGGCGTAGTCGGTACCGGTGCTACCGGGGTTCAGTTAATCCAGGAAATTGCCAAAACAGCCGGTGAATTACTGGTGTTTCAGCGCAATCCCAACTGGTGTGCGCCGCTGCATAACAGTGAAATTACCGACGCCGAGCAGCAGAAAATCAAAGCTAGCTACGATGAGATTTTCCAGGCCTGCCGAGAATCCTTTGGCTCTTTTCTACACAATTTCGACCCTCGTTCTGCGCTGGAAGTCACACCAGAAGAACGCGAAGCATTATTCGAAAAACTTTACGCCGATCCCGGGTTTAGTATCTGGTTGGGTAACTTCCACGATATTTTGACCGACACCAAAGCCAATGATCTGATTAGTGAATTTGTAGCCAACAAAATTCGTGGTCGAGTCAATGATGCTGAATTAGCGGAAAAACTGATTCCAAAAAATCACGGTTTTGGTACCCGCCGGGTGCCGATGGAGACCCGTTATTTCGAGGTCTACAATCAGGAAAATGTCACCCTGGTTGATTTACGCGAAAGCCCGATTGATCGCATCACTGCAACCGGCATCGACACTGCCCAGCAGCAATATGATCTGGATATGATTATTTATGCCACTGGCTTCGATGCGGTGTCTGGTGCGTTAAACCGTATCGATATCCGTGGCGTTGGTGGTCAGAAACTTAAACAAAAATGGGCTAACGGACCGCGGACTTTACTCGGCTTACAGATCGCCGGGTTCCCGAATTTTTTCACCCTGGTGGGTCCCCATAACGGCGCTAGTTTCTGCAATATTCCCCGTTGCATTGAGCAAAATGTCGAGTGAGTTACTGACCTGATGGCACACATGCGTGACCAGAAGTTGCAACAGATCCAGGCCACTGTCGATGCAGAAGATGCCTGGACCGAAGAGGTTAATGCGGCCGCTGAGCAGACTCTGTTCCCGACTGCAGACTCCTGGTTTATGGGGGTTAATAGCAACGTGCCCGGCAAAAAGCGCAGCTTCATGCTTTACGTAGGCGGTAGTGAAGCTTATCGGAATAAGTGTGATGAAGTTGCTGAAAATGGCTATGCGGGATTTACTCTCTCCTGAGGTTCGCGCGCTGGGCACGGGCGTTTTTTTGGCCTGCACTGACTTTTTTTGAGCGCCCTGGCGGTAAGTGTAGACTTGGATTCTGCCTGATCCATGGGATCCATGGGATCCATGGGATCCACAGGGTTCATCGGGG
>JAESTY010000209.1 GCA_016763355.1 Immundisolibacteraceae bacterium | reverse complement strand
CTGCAGCTCAGCATGGGTATCATGCAGGCTCATATTAAAGAATAGTTTGTCGTCGAATTTCCAGCTCCAGCCACCTTCCATCTCAGCGATGGAGTTACGCACTACATGTTCCAGTAGTTCCGGGTTACTACAGGGCTGGGGTGGCAGCAGAAAAAATCGTTTCGCAGCGGTTTCATAATCCGGGCAGATAGTTTTGGGTCGGTAGGGTGCCTTGGTTGGGTCAAATGGCAGATCAGCTCCCGGTGGAAAAACTGCGGAATCGACCATAACTGCAGCGCGTAGGGATTTGCCATAATCAGCTGCCAGGGTCATCGCTACCGAACCACCCAGGCTATGCCCGACTACCAGCGTGCGTTCGTCAAACCCTAGCTGTTGGTAGACCGCCATTACATCTTTGGCAAATACAGCGGTGGTGTATGCATCTCGATAATCGCTGTTACCCATGCCACTGAGGTGAGGTGCCACCACGCAGTAGTCGTCTGCAAAAAAAGGTGCAATGAAATCCCACCAGTTAGCGTGGGCGGCAGCGCCATGAATCAGCATCAGTCCAGGTTTGCTGCGGTCGCCCCAGAGTTGATACTCAACTCGAGCGCCGTCTATCTCTACAGATTCGATCGTCGGCTTTACTGCCAGTGATTTTTGCCACCAGTTAGGTTCATTCTCGGTCACGCGTGGGTCCTCTTTATGTGAAATATGGTCGTCATCAGGGCCAGCATTAAGGCTGTTATTCGCTCATTTTTGCCGGTCCAACAGGTTGCCCAGTATAGGCTACCGACCGGATATCGGAACGCCTGTTTAGTTGTTCTAAGGGATGCCTGTTTAAAAAGACATGGCTGGGTTTTTCATACTCTCTTAGAATAGTCAGCCATTCTTTTATTCCTTACCTTAGTAGCCGAATTGTTAGCCATGGCCGATAACCGCATTTTTCTTTACGACAGCACCCTGCGAGATGGTCAGCAGACCCAGGGCGTCGATTTTTCTACCGCAGACAAAGTCGCCATTTCCCTTGAGCTAGACCAGTTGGGTATTGATTATGTCGAGGGTGGCTGGCCCGGTGCCAACCCGGCGGACGATCAGTTCTTTGGGCGGTTGCCTGCATTACAGCAGGCCAGGTTTGCCGCATTTGGGATGACCCGTCGGCCTGGCCGAGTGGCTGCAGAAGATCGTGGGCTCACTGTATTACTCGACAGTGACGCGCCGGTGATTTGTCTGGTGGGTAAAAGCTGGGACTTTCATGTCGACATTGCCCTGCGTACTACTCTCGAACAGAACCTGGAGATGATCTCAGATAGCATTAAATACTGTGTAGATCAGGGTCGTGAAGCGGTGTTTGATGCCGAGCATTTTTTTGATGGCTATAAAGCCAATCCCAAGTTTGCGCTGCAATGTCTGAAAACCGCCCTGGATGTGGGCGCCCGTTGGGTGGTGCTGTGCGATACCAACGGCGGCACCTTGCCCCATGAAATCAGTGAGATTGTCAGCGCAGTCGCCAAAAAATTACCTGGTAGCCAGTTAGGTATTCATTGCCATAACGACACCGGCAACGCGGTGGCCAATTCCCTGGCGGCGGTGCGAGCCGGGGTTCGTCAGGTGCAGGGCACCTTGAATGGACTCGGTGAGCGTTGTGGTAATGCCAATCTGATTTCCATCCTGCCGGCATTAATGCTGCGCATGGGTTTTGAGACTGGCGTATCGGAGGATAACCTCAAGCAGCTGGTCTCTGTTTCCCATATGCTCGATGAACGGCTTAACCGTAATAGTGACCGTCACGCCCCCTACGTGGGCGCCAATGCTTTTGCCCATAAGGGCGGGCTACATGTGTCGGCGGTGCAGAAAGATCCGCGCAGTTATGAGCATATCGATCCCGATGTGGTCGGTAACGAACGTCGTATTCTGGTTTCCGATCAGGCCGGCCGGGCCAACATATTGGTTCGACTCGCCGAGCTGGGTGTTGAGGTCGACCCGGCCGCGCCAGAGATTAACGAGCTGGTTACCGAAATAAAGCAGCGTGAACACCTGGGTTATGCCTACGATGGCGCTTCCGCCAGTTTTGAAATGCTGGCCCGGCGGGCCCTGGGTCAGTGGCAGGATCATTTTGAATTGCAGAGTTTTCGGGTAACCGATGAGCGCCGCAGCGGCGCCAATGGTGAACTGGAAACCCTTTCCGAAGCGACCATGAAAGTCAGTGTCAACGGCGTGATTCATATGACCGTCGCCGAAGGTAACGGTCCGGTGAATGCGCTCGATAACGCGCTGCGTAAAGCGTTGTTGCCGGCTTATCCGCACCTGGTCGATAAGCAATTGGTGGATTACAAGGTGCGAATTCTGGAATCTAGCGCCGGTACCGCAGCCGTGGTTCGGGTCATGGTCGAGAGTAGTGATTCCCAGGGTCGGCGCTGGAACACGGTTGGTGCCTCCGGCAATGTGATTGAAGCCTCTTATCAGGCCCTGTTTGATGCGGTCAATTACAAGTTGTTTTTGGGTGGTGTGGATCAAGCCAGTTAGTGCTGTATCGAGGAGCTATTGTTTTGAAGGACATCTATATCGTTGGCGTCGGCATGACCCGGTTTGGCAAACAGGCCGAGGCAACGGTCAAATCCCTCACCGAACAGGCCGTATCGGCAGCCCTGAAAGATGCGGAGTTACCATTAACTGACATTGGTGCCGCTTATTTTGCCAACACCGGTCAGGGCCACCTGGAAGGCCAGCAATTAGTACGTGGTCAGATTGCGTTGCGGGCTATGGGGCTTGAAGCGGTCGGCGTGGTCAATGTGGAAAATGCCTGCGCCAGTGCCAGTACTGCCCTGCAGTTAGCCTGCAATAGCGTGGCGGCAGGTCAAACCCCGGTCGCGCTGGCAGTCGGCGTCGAAAAGATGACCATTGACGATCGTAAGCTGATGTTTTCCCTGTTCGATACCGCCTGGGATGTCACCAACGCGCAGCAGAATTATCAGCAGCTACAGGCGCTGGTGGAGCAACCAGAAAAATTGGCCAATGCCGACCAGCGCAGTTTGTTTATGGATATCTATGCGTTTCTGGCGCGGTTTCACATGGAACAGTTTGGCACCACCCAGGGGCAGCTAGCTATGGTTGCGGCTAAAAATCACACCCACTCGGTGGATAACCCGCTTTCTCAATATCGTCAGGCGATGAGTGTGGAACAGGTTCTGGCCGCTAAAACGATTAGTTGGCCGCTAACATTGCCGATGTGCGCGCCGGTCAGTGATGGCGGAGCCGCCGCGATTGTTTGTCATAGTGATCTGCTTAGCGATCAGCAGCGAAAACGGGCGGTGCCGGTGCTGGCCTGTGAAATTGGTATTGGCACCAACCGCAAACCCGAACAATTCGATCAGCATCTCTGCCGGCTAATTGCTAACCGTGCCTATGAGCAGGCCGGTATTGGTCCAGAAGATATCTCACTGGCAGAGGTTCATGATGCGACCGCTTTTGCCGAAATTCAGCAAACCGAAAATCTTGGTTTTTGTGACCTGGGCGGAGGCGGCCCGCTGGTTGAATCCGGCGCAACGGCTTTGGGCGGTCGACTGCCGGTCAATCCTTCGGGTGGTCTGCAATCCAAAGGTCATCCGATTGGTGCCACCGGGCTCGCCCAGGTATTCGAACTGGTGACCCAGCTGCGCGGCGAGACCGGTAAGCGCCAGGTTGAAAATGCCCGCTTCGGTATTGCCGAAAATGGCGGTGGTTTTCATGGCTACGAAGAAGCCGTAGCCGCGATTACGATTTTGGCGAAACCTGGGATCTAGATAAGCGTCGGTTATTAACAGGGGGAGGACGAGATGATCGAACAGATATCAATACCCACACCAGAGATTCAATTTCAGGCGTTGGCCGCCGGCACTGGCCCGTTAATGTTGTTAGTGCATGGCTTTCCAGATACGCCCCATAGTTATCGGTCGCAGCTGGATTATTTCAGCCAACAGGGCTATCGAGTGGTGGCGCCATGGCTGCGTGGTTATGCCCCCTCAAGCGTACCTGCCGATGGTGACTACGGCGTGATGAGTGTGGGCCAGGACCTGCTTAACATCATGGATACGCTTGATAGTCAGCAGGCAATATTAGTTGGCCATGACTGGGGTGCTGGCGCTGTCAATGCGGCTGCATTGTTAGCGCCCGATCGGGTGAGTCATTTAATTTCTAGTGCAGTACCTTATGGCCCGGCTCTGATGCAGGGGCTGACGGCCAGTGGTGATCAGCAGCGTCGTTCCTGGTATGTGTTCTTTTTTCTCACTGCTCTGGCGGATTACGCCCTGCCGATTAACGACTTTGCACTGGTCAAACGGCTCTGGGATGAATGGACCGGACCCGAATGGTTGCCGGAAGGTGAGGCTTTAACCGCCGTATTGGACTGTTTTCGCCAACCTGGCTCTGTCTCAGCAGCGCTTGCTTATTATCGGCAGACTTTTGCAGCGCCGCCGCCGGATCAATATTTACCGATTCAGGTGCCAGCTCTCTATATTCACGGCGAGCAGGACGGTTGTATCGGTATCGAGTTTGGTGAGCCCGATCAAAGCCTTTATGGTCAAGGTTGTGAATACCGGCCGGTCCCCGGTGCTGGTCATTTTGTTCACCTTGAACAGGCGGGCGAATTCAATTGTTTAGTTGCGGAATTTATTGCTAATGGCTGAACCGTCGGATCAGGATTTAGCCGGGGATTCACCATCAGAGCCGGTACTGGTCTGGGATCTGGCGGTGCGACTGTTTCATTGGTTATTGGTGGTGTTAATCATCGCTGCCTGGGTCACTGCCGAGCAGGGTCCGGCATGGATGGATCGGCACATGCAGGTTGATGTGCAGTAATGACCCTGATCCTGTTTCGTCTGGTCTGGGGGTTTTGCGGCAGTGAATATGCCCGGTTTAGCAGTTTCCTCGCCGGGCCACGGCGCATGCTAGGTTATCTCAGAGGATTATTAGGCGGCCGATCAGAACTGATTATTGGTCATAACCCTTTAGGTGGCTGGTCGGTGGTCGCCATGTTGTTAATGCTGCTGTTTCAGGCCAGCACCGGCCTGTTTGCCAACGATGATATTTATAACGAGGGGCCATTAACTGGCTGGGTCAGTAATGCCACCAGCGGTTGGCTCACCGGGCTGCATAAACTTAATTTCAACCTGCTGTTAGCGATTATTAGTTTGCACATAGTGGCGGTGCTGAGTTACTGGATTTTTAAGCGCGATAACCTGATCAAGCCGATGTTTACCGGTCGAAAATGGTTTTCTAGCGCGGAGCTTGGTGATCATCTGGCTCAGAATAAATCGAGTCGATCACTCTGGTGGGCGTTACTGATATTGCTGTTGTGCGGCGGACTGGTGTATTGGATATCGATTCAGGCGCCGCCATTTGGCTAGGCGGCTAAACCGATTGCACTAGATGGCGGTGGTTACCACCGCCATCTAATTTTAGCTAGCTGCCGTTACTCGGTACGAAAATCGTCGTGGCAAGTCTTGCAGGATTTTCCTAGCGCACCAAATTGAGGCCTGATGGCGTCCAGGTCACCGGCTTTAGAGACTTCAAATAGCTTTTCGGCTTCGCTGATCATGGCGTCCATCTGTGATTCGAACTTGGCTCGGTCGGTCCAGACTTCAGGCTTGGCAGTGGTGTCGCCAATCCGGCTATCAGGAATAAACCCTTCCAGTGGCAGGTGGGACAGGAAAGCCACCCGTTCGGCATGCTGGGTAAACAGCGCTGCATCGTAAGGCATTTTATTTTTCACCATCGCCACCATGGGGCCAAAGCTCCAGGCCATAGTCCGAAACACGCCGAGGCGGTAATTCAGCGCATCTTCGGCGGGGTCGCCCTGTGCCATCAGCGGGGCACTTGTTGCAGTTAGCAGGATGGTAGCCG
>JAESTY010000208.1 GCA_016763355.1 Immundisolibacteraceae bacterium | reverse complement strand
GACAGAATTCAACAATACGACGAGCCGCAATAGCACCATGAGCGTGCCCCTCTGCCCGAGCCAGACCACGGCGCAGAGCCCAGCGACCATTGCCATCCATCACCACCGCTATGTGGACCGGCAGCGCTGATTCGGGGGTCGAGGTGGTTTCGTCTAGTCGATCGGTTACGGCCATGACTCAGACTTCCAGCAGGTCCGCCTCTTTGGCCTTAACGACCTGATCAACCTCGGCAACGGCCTTGTCCGTTAGCTGCTGGATTACATCCCCGGCACGGGACTCATCGTCTGCAGAAATCTCTTTTTCTTTCTGTAAATCTTTAAGAGTCGACAGCGCATCGCGACGGATATTTCTGACCGCTACTCGGCTATTTTCGCCTTCTTTACGCACCGACTTCCCCAATGCCAGACGCCGCTCTTCGGTAAGCGGTGGTACTGGAATACGAATCACATCACCTGCAACTACCGGATTAACCCCTAAATCAGATTCACGGATCGCCTTATCAACTGCGGTTACCACAGTTTTATCCCATGGGGTTACCGACAGGGTCCTAGCATCAGTGACAGAAACACTGGCAACCTGGGTTAACGGGGTCGGTGCGTCGTAGTAGGGCACCATAATGTTATCGAGTAACGAAGCATGGGCCCGTCCGGCCCGAATCGCTCTCAACGAATCACGCAGCGCCTGCAGGGTTTTTTCCATACGCGTTTCAGCGTCCTGGTTAATCTCGTCAATCATTACCCTAGCCTCAAAATCAAGTTTTTAAGTCGCCAACCTGGGTGCCATCATCGCTGCCGTAAAGAACTTTCTTCAACACACCCACTTTGGTCATATTAAAAATTTTTAGCGGCAATTGATGATCCCGGCACATAACAATCGCGGTGGCGTCCATCACCGCTAATCGATCCGTTAAAACCTGCTGATAACCGAGCTGCTTATAAAGTACCGCGTCAGGTTCCCTCACCGGATCGGCGTTATAGACACCATCAACCTTGGTCGCTTTCAGCAGTACCTCTGCGTTAATATCGATAGCACGAACGCAGGCCGCCGTATCCGTCGTGAAATAAGGATTACCGGTACCGCCAGCAAAAATAACTACCCGGCCTTTACTTAAATGCCTTAGCGCACGCTTGCGTACAAAAGGCTCAGCAATACCGTCAATACCGAGTGCGGACATGACCCGTGCCGATACGCCTTCGCGTTCAAGCATGTCATGCAATGCAAGGGCATTCATTACCGTGGCCAACATACCCATGTAATCAGCGGTTGCTCGATCCATACCATCCGCAGCCACTGAGATGCCACGAAAAATATTGCCGCCGCCGATGACAATACCAAATTCGACGCCATCAGCGACCAGCTCAGCAATTTCATCAACCACCTGCTTGATCGCTGCCCGCTCGACCCCAAACCCGGTACCACCAGCCAACGCCTCACCACTGAGTTTTAGTAGCACCCGTTTTGCAATCAATTTATTACCAGATTCGGCCATCAATGAAACCTTTTTATTTGATTACGGGCTAACCCGACTGAATCTCTCCATCTACAGCTGACAAATTTAGTCTGCGCTGCTCTGGGCCTGCTTCATCACTTCTGCAACGAAATCTTCGCTCTTTTTTTCAATCCCTTCACCAACCTGGTAGCGCACAAAGCCAGTAACTTTGGCACCGGCTTTATCAACCAGCTTGCCAATCGTCAGGTCTGGATCTTTAACAAACGCCTGACCCAACAGGGTAATCTCGGCGACATATTTACGGATACGTCCGTCGACCATTTTTTCCTGAATGGCTTCTGGTTTGCCACTATCGGCCGCCTGCGCTAAATAAATTTCACGTTCTTTGGCCAACACATCCGCGTCAACTTCTGCCTCACTGATACAGGCAGGGTTTGCTGCAGCTATGTGCATCGCGATGTCCCGTGCCAGTTCGAGGTCACCACCTTCAAGCTGGACGATAACGCCAATGGATCCGCCGTGGGAGTAGTGGCCATAGGTTGCGTCATTACCGGAGAGACTGGCCATCCGCCGAATCTGAATGTTCTCACCAATGGTCAATATCAGTTGCTGGCGGGTTTCTTCAACAGATGCACCATCGGCAAGGGTTGCGGCCAACAGTTCCTCTACGCTAGTAACTGAACCAGAAACCGCAGCCAGCGCGTCACAAAACGCGATGAAGGCCACATCTTTGCCAACAAAATCAGTTTCACAGTTAATCTCAATCAAGACTGCACTTTCGGCACCACTGCTGACCGCTACTCGGCCTTCGGCAGCAATGCGGTTGGCCTTCTTGTCAGCCCTCGCCTGACCTGATTTACGCATGCTCTCAATAGCAACATCAATATCACCATCAGCAGCAACCAGCGCCTTCTTGCATTCCATCATGCCCAGACCAGTGCGCTCGCGCATCTCTTTGACCATTTGTGCAGAGATCGCCATTTGTATACCTTCCTTAAAATATAGAGGCGGGTTCGAAACTAGATTCAACCCACTAAACCAGACCAAAAAAAGAGGGGCCTAAACCCCTCTCAATTAAAACTTTCATACCCCGTTAGAAACGAGGATAGATATCGCAGGGATTATTCGCCCTGATCGACAACCTCGACAAACTCATCGGCTTCACTTGCGGCCACTTGAACCGCCTGCGCATCCCGAATGGCTTCGGCAGCAGAACTCAGATAAAGATCGACGGCCCGGGCTGAATCATCATTACCAGGAATCACGTAATCGATATTGTCAGGAATATTGTTGGTATCAACAACACCAATAATTGGAATACCCAATTTGATGGCTTCGCTAACCGCGATGCTTTCATAACCGGTGTCTATCACCAGCAAGGCGTCAGGACGCTTTTTCATTGTCCGAATGCCACCAACATTACGCTCAAGCTTATCCCGCTCACGGGAGAGTTTCTGGCGTTCTTTCTTACGCAGCAGCGTTTCTGAGTCTTCACTCATCAAGGCTTCAAGTTCGATCAACCGGCTCACCGATTTACGTACGGTGTTGAAGTTGGTCAGCATGCCACCCAACCAGCGATTATCAACAAAGGGCATACCACAGGCCTTAGCATACTCAGCAATCGGCTCTTTGGCCTGGCGCTTGGTACCCACAAACAAGATGGTTTTACCATCTGCAGCAGCACTACCCAGGAAATTCAGCGCTTCCTGAAACAGTGGCAGGCTTTTTTCTAAATTAATAATATGAATCCGCTGCCTGACACCGAAAATATAAGGTGCCATTTTTGGCGACCAAAATCGTGTTTGATGTCCGAAATGAACACCTGCGTCCAGCATATCGCGCATGGAAACCGCTTGCATAAATGACTCCACAGTCCTGTTTAACAAATTTAGCCAATGCCAGCACAGCACCACTCTCTTAAGTCAATTCCTTATAATTTTAAGGATTTCAACGCCCAATTTATTGGGTCACCGAGGTAGTTCATGTACAGGGCAATTTGGAGGCGCGTGTTATATCATTTCAACCGCGCCACTACAATCACAGTAAAAAATTATTTCGGCCGCCGGCTACAATTTCAATCCATTATTGATACCCGCTTGCTTCAATATTTAGCGCTAACAGAAGCTTTTTATAAGGATAAAAGATTTATCCTATACGGCGGTGAAAAAAGACAAAAATCAACTAGGTTTTGCCAGCTTTAATGGCGAACCCTGCGCTAATGGAAGGCCAACAGCACAGTTTACCTTGGCGAACTGCACTGCTAAAGTTCGCGCCCGCTAATATTAACGCGCTCCGGGTTCGCATATTCCTTATCGTATGAGCCTTCATTATTCAGTTAAGCGGCCATCAACCTGATCTTCGAACACCATTACCTGTTCAGGAATATTAGTTTCAGGCGAGATAGCTGACTTACCGCTTACAAACTATTTTGACGAAATTTTAGGGCACACAAAGATTTCGTCAAAATCACTCAATTTTCATACTTAACCAGCATTCAAAAATTATGACTGTCATTATCAAGACCGCTGAAGAAATCGAAAAAATGCGCGTAGCAGGTCGCGCGGCTGCTCAATTGTTATCAGAGCTTGGCCCATTGGTCACACCTGGTATCACCACCAACCAGATAAATGATATCTGCGAGCAGTACACCCAGACCGAGCTCAAAGCGATATCAGCGCCGTTGAACTACCACGGTTTCCCCAAATCACTCTGCACATCCGTCAATCATGTGGTCTGTCACGGCATACCTAATGACAAGCCACTTAAAAATGGCGACATCATTAATCTTGATGTCACTATTCTTAAAGACGGCTACCACGGCGATACCAGTGCTATG
>JAESTY010000207.1 GCA_016763355.1 Immundisolibacteraceae bacterium | reverse complement strand
TGCCAATGATTTTATTAAACACTTTTATTGCAGCGGTCTGGGGGGGCATTGCCGCAACCACGCTGAAGTTTGTGCAGCAAAAATACCACGACGTTTCGCAAATGATCAACGGCCTGCTCGGTGGCCTGGTGGCGGTTACCGCCAGCTGTCATGCGGTTGATCCATCGCAAGCCATGTTTATCGGCATCATCGGTGGTCTTGTGGTCGGTGTGGGTGATTCAGTCCTCAACAGGCTGCGCATCGATGATGCGATCGGGGTAATTCCGGTCCATCTATTTGCCGGCATTTGGGGCACGATTGCCGTCGCCCTGTTTGCAGATCCTCAGGTTCTGGACAACGGCCTCACTTCAATGCAGCAGTTACAGTCCCAGTTAATCGGTATCGGCGCGGTCGGCCTTTATAGTTTTGGGGTTGCTTACCTATTATTTCGGCTAATCAATCGTTTTTATCTGCTACGGGTTAGTGAACAGTCCGAACTGATCGGTCTGAACGTCGCCGAGCACCGTGTCAGTACTGAAGTGTTCGACCTGCTATCCACCATGCATCGCCAGCAGAGAGACTCTGAACTCTCAACCCGAGTGCCGGCAGAACCCTTCACCGAAGTCGGTCAAATCGCCCAGCAATACAATCGCGTGATCGACAAGGTTAACGACGAAATCCAGCAACGAGATGACGCTTTTTCTGCATTCAAACAAAGCGAATACCGCAATGGGGCCATTGTTGAGGCGGCCATGGATTGTATTGTCACCGTCAATCATCGTGGTGAGACGCTGCAATTTAATTACGCCGCCGAAAACTGCTTCAGGGTTGATCGGGACATCGTCAACGGTCAGGTGTTTTTTCGAATATTCATGACCAGTGACGAAGATTACCAACTAGCGATGCAGAATTTATCTCAGGGATTCCTGGCTAAAGATGGACTGCAGCTACAACAACAGAATGTCACCGAATTAAAACGCTACAACAAGGAGGTTTTTCCGGCCGAACTGGTGATCACCCAATCGAGTTCTGAAGAAAATAATCAACCCGAATATACCCTGCACATTCGGGACGTCACCCAGCAGCTAAAACTACAAAACCGACTGCAAACCCTGGCCTACAAAGATTCGCTCACCGGCCTCTATAACCGCGCTTATTTCATGGAAAACCTGGAGTGCCGCATTCGTCATCATCAGCAAGCACCTGGCCTGGTTGCCCTGATGTTTCTGGATCTCGATCAGTTCAAGAAGGTAAACGACACCCTCGGCCACCAAACCGGGGATGATCTTCTCTGCGAAATCAGCCAACGCCTGACCTCGATCACCCGCGACGTCGACCTGGTCGGTCGTTGGGGTGGCGACGAATTCGTGGTGGTAATGTCGGGCCTGCTTGATAGCGATAACGTGATCGCAAAAGCAGTTGAAATACTCAAGGTGATGCGTCTACCGGTGAACCTGGCCGCCCATAAACTCTCTGTGTTAGTCAGTATCGGTATTGCCATTTCAAGCCGAGGTGAAATCGACGCTAGTAAGTTAATGCAACATGCGGATCTGGCGATGTATGACGCCAAACAGAGCGGCCGTAATACCCACCGATTATTCAATCAGGAAATGGAGAACACCGCCCAGCAGAATTTTCGTTTTGAAGTTGCCCTGCCCGAGGCGATGGCAAAAAACCAGTTTTTCCTTCACTACCAGCCCAAGGTGACCTGTGACACCAACGAAATTATTGGCTTTGAAGCCCTGATTCGCTGGCAGCACCCCGAATATGGCTTTATCTCCCCGGGTGATTTCATCCCGGTGATCGATGGTTCAAGCCTGATCAACGACGTTGGCGAATGGGTGATTACCGAGGTGGTCAGGCAGTTGGTCGAATGGCGAAAACAGGGTTACAGATTGCTACCCATTGCGGTCAATATTTCCGGCCATCACCTACACTCGCCAACGCTGGTGCCCTTCATTAACAACATTACTGGCGAGAATAATATTGCCAGTAGCCTGATTGAGGTTGAGATCACCGAAGGCGTGTTAACCGGCAACACCGAGCAGAGTATTGCTGCCTTAAGTGCCCTGAAAACCACCCATATAAAACTCGCGATCGATGATTTTGGCACCGGCTATTCGTCCCTGAGTTACCTGAAAAAATTTCCGGTCGATATCCTCAAAATAGACCGCGCCTTCATCATCGAATGCGCATCCAATTCCGCAGATGCCGCGATCTGTAAAACCATCATCAGTCTTGCAAAAAGTCTGGGGTTACAGATTGTCGCCGAAGGTGTCGAAACCGCTGAACAACTAAAATTTCTAAAACAGCATGACTGCGATGTTTACCAGGGCTACTACTTCAGTCGCCCGGTTGCAGCCGAGTTCATCCCACCGTTGCTTCAACAGAGCGAGGTTGGCTAGCGGCGATAAAACAGAGCACAAAAAATTGTCATAAACTCCGGCACCATCAAACAACAAAACCCAGGAGAGGAAACATGCTCGCATTTGTCGCTACCCTGTCAGTCAAAGCTGAACTGGTAGAAGAATTTAAAACCGCCGCCCCAGACCTGATGGTTCAGGTGCGCAAAGAACCCGGTAACCACGCCTACATCGGCCACCAGTCACCGGAAGATCCCACACGGTTTATCTTTTATGAGCAGTATGACGACGAAGCCGCCCTGCTGGCCCACCGCGAAAACCTGGCCTCGCTGGGCGTGAACCTGCACGAAATGCTTACCGAACCACCGAGTATCGAATTTCTCGACCTGCTGTAAAGCAACCGTTCAACAGTCAGCGATCAAAAAAGGCCCCGCCGGACTCTATCCGGCGGGGCCTTTTTATTTACGTTTTTTACGCGGCTACTCAGACCTGCGCCTGATCCAGATTTTTGAGTTGTTTTAACCGTGGCATTACTTTTTCGGCGAACAACCTCATACCGCTCTCAGCCTCGTCATAAGGCATGTTGCCGTAGCTAAATACGCCAATGAATTTGTCGTTACCAAACTTGCGACGAATTTCCACTATCTGCTCGTAACACTGGTCCGGCGTGCCATAGACCTGCAGCGACATAAAGAAATCTGCCACCGCATCGGTGCCCGCTTCGGTGAACCCTTCGGCCCATTTAGCATACTGCTCGTGGCCTCTAATATTCTGAAAATGGCTACCGCCAAACTCATAATGTTTAGCCGCCTCAACGTAATAATCCACCAGGTAAGTCCGCGCTAGTTCCTGGGCACGCTCTTCATCCTC
>JAESTY010000206.1 GCA_016763355.1 Immundisolibacteraceae bacterium | reverse complement strand
TTGTAAATTTTCCGCATCACGGTAAAAGCCAACTAGTTTAGCAATTTCAACACGTTAGGGGGTTGCATAAACAAACGTTGATAACAAACCAAAAAAGGGCGCACCCCTGGTTGGGATACGCCCTTTTTCAGAACACAGAGTTTGCGGATGAGCTACTTCACATAATCAACCTGATGAATCGCCGAGGCCAGCTTGCGGCCCTGCAACTTTAATATTGCGTTCTCAATCAGTGAATAAACCACCGGCACCACCACCAATGTCAGTAATGTCGAGGTCACCATACCGCCTATAACCGCCACCGCTAATGGTCCGTTTCGGTCAGCTCCCGGCCCATAACCCATCGCAGCTGGGGCCATCGACAAAATGACCGTCAACGACGTCATTAGCACCGGACGCAACCGGGTTGGACAGGCGTCTTTGAGTGCCTCAGCAATGGTCAGGCCCTGCTTTCGACGCTGATTAGTCAGATCTATCAACAGGATGGAGTTTTTCGCTACCAGACCAATCAGCAAAATTAAACCAATAATCGAATAGATATTCAGGGTATGACCAGATACCCATAACAGTGCCAGCCCGCCAATCATGGCTAGTGGTTGAGCTGACATGATCACCAATGGCTGCAAAAAGGAATCAAACTGGCTAGCAAGCACCATATAAAGAAGCACCAGCGCTAGCCCAAACGCAAAGGCCATCGACGCCATCGTCCGTTTAAACTCCCGCGACATGCCTAGCATTTCGATTCGATAACCAATGGGCAACATCTCTTCGCTAATCTGGGTGAGCTTGTCAACCGCATCACCGAGCGCCCCGTCTGGATCGGTATAAAACAGGGCTGCGTATTGCAGGTTTATCCGATCAATACGAGCCGGACCCAGAATTTCCTTAAAGCTAGCCACCGTATCTAACCTTACCAACTCCCCAGATTTCGAACGCAGATAAATTTTGCGTAGATCTTCTGGAGAACGGAAAGTGCCTTCCGCAGCTTTGAGCCTGATATCGTAACGCTCGCCATCGCCGGGTTCATCGTTGTACTTGGCAATATCGAGACCACCCGCCAGCACATTGGCTGCATCAGCCACCTGCTTAGCCGTTAAGCCCACACTGCGGGCACGCACCCGGTCGATTTCCAGTTTCAGTTGCGGCATGTTCAACTGCAGATCTAAATCCATTCGTCCCATACCACCAGCGTCTAGCAAACGCCGACGTAATTCATTCGAGAGTCGGGCCACCTCTTCCAGGTTAGGACCACGCAAGGCAAATTGCAGACCTTCACCGCGACCTCCGCCTAGTGTCGGTACCTTAGTCGCAAACGCGCGAACGCCCGGGATGGTGGTGAGTTTTTTCCTGAACTGATTCAGAAAGGTTTCCTGGGTGTAATCTCGCTCGCTTTGATCAAGCAATTCGATAAAGCCAATCGACTGATTGACCTGGGCCTGAGAAAACAGGCCAATAGAGACAAAGTTATATTTTGACTCTTCATGAGACATCAATTCTTCGAGCTCACGAACCTTTTTATCGGTATATTCGATGCTTGAGCCCATCGGGGTTTTTAAAATCACCATGATGCGGCCAATATCCGTTTCAGGCATGAATTCCTTGCCCACTGCATCAAAGAAAAATGCACTCGAAGCAACCACCAGAGTAGCCACCCCCAGCGTCGGCCAACGGTGTTTCAGCACCCAGGTCACCAGCCTTTTATAGCTGCTTTCCAACTGGTCAAAGTAGCGCTCCAGGGCCGTATAGATTTTGCCATGGCTGTGGCCGACCTTTAAATAACGGGCGCACATCATCGGTGTCAGCGTTAACGAGACAAACCAGGAAGCAATAACACCAATAACAACAACCAGCGCGAAAGTCGCAAAAAACCGACCCACCATACCGTCCATAAACAGCACTGGCAAAAAGATTGCCACCAGTGAAGCCGTCGCCGCTAGCACCGCAAACATGACCTCACTAGTGCCATTAATGGCCGCTGACATCGGATTCGGATCGATATCCTCACGATGTCGATAGATATTTTCTAACACCACAATGGCATCATCGACCACCACCCCCACCAGCAGCAATAGCCCTAACAGGGACATCGAGTTAAAGGTGAAGCCAAGAAAGTACATCGCCGCCATCGCCGCGAATAACGACACCGGAATTGCCGCACCAATAATCAGTGTCGCGCGCAGGTTACGCAGAAACAGCAGCACGACCGCACCGGCCAGCAAGGTGCCTAGAATCAGATGTTCCTGCAGCGCCAGCACAATGGACAGAATATAACCTGACTGATCGCTACCAAACTTGATGGTCATACCTGGGGGCAGCTGGGGCCGAATTTCTTCGTCTACCACCCGTTTAACTTCATCGATGATCGCCACGGTGTTGGCACCAGAGACTTTCACCACCCCCAGGCCAACCAGAGGTTCACCGTTGCGCCGCATCAACTGCCTGAAGTCAGAAACCCCATCGATGATGTCCGCCACCTGGTCGAGTCGAATCGCACTGCCATCAATATAGCCAATCACGATTTCGCCCAGCTCTCGGGCGCTGTGATATTCCAGGTCAAGCTTGAGCAATCTCTCCGAGGCCCGGGATGTTAAAAAGCCCCCAGGCAGCAGGATATGTTCGTTTCGAAACGCAACAATCACATCCTGAACGGTCATACCCATCGCAATCAGGCGATCAGGCTGCAACTCAACTCGCAGGGTGCGCTCGCGCATACCACCGATAAAAATGTCACCCACACCGTCGATTTTTTCGAGCTGGCGTCGCAACACATTCTGGCCATAAACATTAAGCTGCTGAATCGTACGATTACCTTGCAGATGCAACCAGATAACCGCCTGTGCGTCGGTTTCGACCTTAGCGATTACCGGCGAATCTGCATCGGCAGGTAACTGAGTCAGTATCTGGTTGACCTTGGTCTGCACCTCATTAAAAGCAACATCAATATCTTTACTGAGCTTAAAGTTCAGCTGCACCACCGACACACTGGGAGTTGAACTCGACTTAACAAAATCGATCCCCGGAATACTATTAACTTTGCGCTCAATGATGTTCGTAATACTACTGTCGATAACGCTGGGATTACCACCAGGCTGAACCGTGGTAATGGTGATCAACGGAATGTCCACGTTGGGCATGCGCGCAACGCCAAGCTGAAAAAAGGCAATAATGCCAAACAGCACTAACAACCCATTGACCATATAGGTCAACACATGCCGGCGAATAGCTAACTCTGGCAGATTCATGATCGATTACCTCTGCTGAACAGTGACGACGGCACCACCGGTCAAAAAACCGGCTCCATCGACGACCACTTTATCGCCGGCGCTGAGACCACTAACCACCTCAAGCAGGTCCATCGAGAGCACACCGGTTTCAACCAGCCGTTCCTCGACACGGTTCATCGCTTCATTGAGCAGGTAGACCACATGGCCTTGAGGACGTAACACCACCGATGTTTCAGGAACCAGCACGGCGTTTTCGATTCGGTTCATCACCAGTTCACCGTTGATGGTGCCACCGGGACGCCAATTGCCCGGGTTTGGCATATCAATAATCACGTCAATCGCATGATTAAAATGGCCAATGGTGGGACGAATTTCAGTAACAGCCACCTCCACGCGTGTGCCCACCGCGGTTGCGCTTTCAAGCCTGACTATCAACCCAGGGTGCAACCGGTCGGCCAGCGTCTCCGGGTAAGGCAGCACCACCCGCAAATACTGGTCGGTAGAGATACGAAACAGAGGATTACCTCGTTTAACGTAGTCACCCTCGTTAACCAGTCGCTCACTGATTTCACCACTCAAGGGAGCCGTTACTGATGCCCGTGAGAGGTTACGTTTGGCCTGGCTTAATCGATTCAACGCAGAAGAGCGCTGTTTTTTCAGTATATCCAGTTCAGACGACGCAGCGTCGAGGGTGTTCTCAGCGAAAAACTCGTCTTCCCTGAGTTTCAGGTAACGATCAACCAGTCGCTGCTGTTGTTTGATCATGGCATTAATACGATCGACATCTGATTGTGCAGAACGATGCGAGAGGCGGTAATCCTCTGGGTCGATCTGAGCCAGCTTATCGCCTGCCGTTACCGTGTCACCAATCTCAGCGTCGATGTGAGTAATCCGGCCATCAATCTCCGCAGCTACCAGTGGTTCGGCTTTGCTCTCTATACGCCCAACAGTGCCCTCCAGGTCCTCAGTTACACCAATCACCACTTCGGTCATGGTAACTAAAACCGGACGCGGACCAGCCGCCTTCTCCTCAACATCCTCACTACAACCGGCAGCCAAAGCCGCAACCAGGGAAAGACAAACTATTTGTTTTTTATACACAGTTATTTGAACTCAAAGCAGAACCAAAAACCCCGACTGACCAATCGGTCAGCGATTAGATATCCTTAAAGCTGCTGATGCCACTACCTGCGCCCGCCAAAGCAAAACCTTTAGGAGTTTCGAACAGTTAGACCGCGAGTAGAATTTTTATAGTCGGTCATGCTAATGAGAGGCTCTTAAATTTGCGCCTCTCTTTAGGCCCATTCAGAAGCGGCGAATAATATACCGAATAGGCCCTGAAAACCAGCCAAATCAGGCGGCATTTCACTATCTAACTCAAACACTAATACAGCATCTACCTAAGCTGTAAAACAGCTCCAGATCGGCTCAACTGAAGCCGGTAACGGTTTCAAACGGCCCAGCTCTACCCATGAGTTTTCAGCCGTATGAAAATCTGAACCAACCGAACCGAGCAGCTGATATCGCTCGGCTAGTAAGCTCATCGAATCACGATCGCCCTGATTACCGCCACCAGTGATCACTTCAACCCCAACACCGCCCATAGCTTTAAATTCTTCGAGTAATCGCCGCATCCAGCTGTGACTTAATCGATAACGCCTCGGGTGAGCAATCACCGCTACCCCGCCAGCAGCAGTAAGATTCTCGATAGCGGTCTCCATGGAGACCCATTGGGTCGCAACATAAGCTGGTTTGCCTGCGCCAAGATAACCCCGAAACGCCGATTCGAAATCCTTTGCATAGCCCTGGTCAATCAGGCATTGAGCGAAATGCGGTCGGCTGATCATGCCACCGTTAGCGTTAGCAAGCGCTGCCGCCAATGGCTCTTTAACGCCTTTTTTTTCAAGTTTGTGAGCAATTCGTTGCGAGCGTTCCTGACGCAACAGGTCCTGACTATTCATCAACTGAGAAATCGATGAATGGCTAGTGTCAAAATTTAGCCCGATCATGTGCAGGGGTTTGTTTTCCCAGGTCACCGAAATCTCGACGCCAGTAATCAGGTTCAGATTACTGGCCTGTGCAGCAATCCTTGCCTCGTCGACACCCATCACCGTGTCATGATCGGTTAATGCCAGATGGGTCACGCCTTTCTGCGCAGCCCGATTCACCAGATCTGTTGGCGATAACCGACCGTCTGAACAGGTTGAATGACAGTGCAGGTCATAGACCGGGTCGCTCATCGACCTACTGCTATAGTGATTGAAAATCGAAAAATTTCAGGCAAATAATCCATTATCGGAATCCAGTTGAACCTTATTACTAAACGACCACTGTTATTTCTTGGCCTGCTTATTATTATTTGGGGCGTCGGTTATCCAGTGATGAAAATTGGCCTTGCCTACGCACCACCACTGATTTTTGCCGGGCTACGCGCCATAGTCGCAGCCATTTTTCTGGCCAGTTTAGCGATTTACTTCGCCGAACCTATCGACCTGCGGCAAAACTGGCCTGCGCTGACCATATCCACCATCTTTAATGTCGGCCTGTTCTTTGGACTATCCACTATTTCGGTGAATTACCTACCCGCTGGCATGGCGTCAGTATTGCTGTATATCCAGCCTATTATCGTCGGTTTACTGGCTCACTGGATACTCGATGAAGTGCTCACCCGCAAAAAACTGATCGGCCTGATCATTGGTTTCATCGGCGTTGCCATTATTAGCTACCGGGGCATTCAGGGCGATGTTTCACTCTATGGCGTCAGCATGGGTCTGTTATCAGCCATTGCCTGGGCCATCGGCACCGTGTCAATGAAACGAGCAAACCCAACCTCGGTCTACTGGTTTATCGCGATTCCGTTTTTTATTGGCGGCTGGCTAATTATATTCTCCGGCCAACTCCTGCTCGATGAACACTGGTCCCAGATTCAATGGCATTGGAGTTTTATCGTGTCCCTGATGTGGGGCTCCATCATCGGCCTGGCCTGCTCCTGGTTAATCTGGTTAAACCTGATCAAAACCATGGATGCGACCCGCATCTCCGCCAATACTTTTCTGGTACCCGTGGTCTCCATTGCGGTCAGCACAGCGTTTCTGGGTGAACAACTCACCTGGGTGTTAGCAGCCGGCGGCGGATTGATCATTTACAGTATCTACCTGGTTAACGCTCGCCAGACTATTCCTCTGCCATCGGTTAATAGCTCAGATTAATTCTGTATTAGATTGATTCTGGTACTAGATGAATGCTGGGTTTTATTAATCCTGTATTAAATTAATTCTGGGTCGAAAGTGGTTTCATTTAACAATCTGGTCATCTTGAGCTATCCGGGTCACTTATCCAGACTCGCCAATGGCCTTGCCCGTTAAGCGGCCGGTCAAGATACAACCCGCCAGAAAGGTACCTTCCAGAGAACGAACACCGTTACTACCGCCGCCGCCAAAACCGGAAGCTTCACCTACCGCGTATAGACCTTCAATCGCCGAACCATCGGCTTTTAACACCCGGCCTTCGAGATCGGTCTGAATACCACCCAGGCTTTTACGGCACAGAATAAACTGCCGAATCGCCATCAATGGTCCGGCCTTCGGGTCACCAATTTCCTGAAAATTACAGACTTTGGGCCGGTCGCCCTTCCACTCTCTCAATAGCTTGATGCGTTTGAGCTGAGGATCGGTAAAGTTATCCGGCCCCCGGGCAACCTCGGCGTCGTAAGATTCGATGGTCGCCCGCAGCGCGGCGCCGTCCACATCCCCTTCGCCGGTAATCTGGTTCATCTTTATCGCCAACTGCTCCGGCGTATCAGCGACGCAGACATCGCTAACCTCATTCGCCAGGTAGTTATAAACCCGCTTATTACCGAGGATGTTCTCTTTCAAAAAGGTAAATAGCTTCCGATCACGCAACGCCGGGTTATGTTCTGACCCGGAGATCATCAACTCCTTTTCAACCACCTTACGATTGAGAATGCTCCATGAATAGCCGTGTGGCTGACGGCTCACCTGTTCACAGGTAAAGCGGGTATCAAAAGCGCCCATCAATGGTTCGGGGCCAATCCGATTACCCTGATAATCCACCCAGATGGCAGACCTTGGCGGCAACAACGCCAAACCATGGTTAGGTTTGCGCGGTTGCGGATGATGAAACCCGGTGGCGTAATTCCACATCCGCGACAGATGAGTCACATTACCGCCAATTTTCTCAACCTGTTGATGCAACTTGCCATCGGAATACTGATGGGCGCCGGTCAACAGGGTGTCAGGTGCACTACCCCACTCCTGGGGCCAGAGACTACGCACTAAATCCAAATCACCGCCAACGCCGCCGGTCGCAACAACCGTGGTTTGCGCCCGAACCTCAAACGCCTCACCACTGGGTTCGGTCACCCCGTGACAACCAACCACCACACCGGCCTGGGTATCCAATCCCACAACATTCTGATTAAACCGCAGGGTCAAGCGATCGCTATAAGGAGCCAATAACTCAATCATTCGAGTTGCCAGCGTATAACCACCGCCCCATAAAAGGTGATAGCGAGGCACCGAATTACCGACCTCGTTCATACCGCGTTCACCCCAGGTAATCACCGGTAAAAACCGCAGCCCCTGACTACGTAACCAGAAATAGACCTCCTCGACACACTGTTCAACATAAGCTTTAGCCCATGCCTTCGGCCAGACATCTTCGGCCTCAAACATGCCATAGCGAATCCAGTCTGCGTAGGCCAACTCTGCCGAATCATCGATACCAGCTCGACGTTGTTGCGGTGTGCCGGTAAAAGTCATGCCCCCCAGCGCCTCTTTTGCCTGGCCACCAAAATCCTGCTCATCGGCACGATCGAGTAGTACCACCTGTTTGCCAGCTTTAAGTAATTCCAGCGCGGTAACAATGCCCGCCAGTCCACCACCTATCACCAAGGAATCTGTTTTTATTGCCGTCTGCTCCGACGATGTAACCATGTTCGATTCCTCTCCCAAAGAAACGCTTTGATACCAAAATAAAACAGCGCAAGCTATTTTCTACCAGATAGCCCTGACAACACTTTTTCTTCCATCGCCCGCTGCGCATTGATCTGCTGAGTAACCTGGGTAGCCCGATTCAACAGATCAGGCAGTTCCGAGAGCAGACCTGCATTCTGCTGGCTCAAAATCCCCGAATCGGCTTCCGGAGCATTAACAACCGATGGAACTGGCCCTGCTCCGTGTTCCAACGCATAAACCTCCATACTCTCGCCAACCGGTGCTTCGTCACTCAGTTGCCACTGTCCATCATCATCCTTCCAGCGATATTTCCTCACCGTAGTGGCAATACCAAAATCCCTGCTATTAAAGGTTGGTTCAGGAGCACTAGAGGTCATATTAGAGAACCAACTGGACAGCGTTTCTCCGGAATAACTACTGATCAGTCCCGTCACAATCAGCGCCAGAACAGCCAGCGTGCCCAATCGAAAAATAAATTTCATTATTCACACCCGCATCCGGTTGATGTTTTTTCTTATTAAACCACGGTCTGAATAAAGTCTAATGATGCTTGAAATAAACACCGCTATCTGTAGATTACTGCAAGCCGTTTTTATTCGTAGTAGTTAACAATAATTTAGAGGGAGCAAACAATGGCCTCAAGCCTATACGACATCACCGTCACACCTTACATTCAGGTAATCAATTCACTGGTTGATATTCTGGACAAAAGCGCTCAGCACGCCGACGAGCTCGGTATCGATCTGGATGAGTTGGTCAATTTTTCACTTTACGAAGATATGCTACCGTTTAGCTTCCAGGTGTTTGCCGCTAGCCTGCATTCGGTTGGCGCACTGGCAGCCATTGAATCCGAAATTTTTAATCGGCCAGAGAGCCTGCCCGAAAATGATTACATGGGTCTGCAACAGCTAATGGCCGCCCCTGCAGCCACCTTGAATGATTACAGCCGTGAACAGGTTGATGCGATGGCCGGCGGCGATGTGTTGTTCTCAGCTGGTGAGTTCAAACTCCCCTTCACCACCGAAGGCTTTGTGATGAGCTTCTCGCTGCCCAATTTCTATTTCCACGCCACCACGACCTACGATATTTTGCGTCATAAGGGTGTGCCGCTAGGCAAAATGGACTTTCTGGGACAGATGCAAATAAAAAAATAACCAGCGAAACCTGGATGGGGCACTGCCCTGTTCAGGTTTGATTGAAAACGCTATCAAAAACAGTTTTTGAGGGTCGCAGCCAGATGAACCAGGAATCTACCAGTGACGTCCTAATCAATGACTATGAGACAGACCGCTCCATCTTCCTCGACAAGCACCCCCACTCGGAATCACAGTGGGGGATCTCCATAAGCACCTACCGCCGAATTCAAAGAGACAAACGCGGCCTTTGGTATCGACAAATCCGGGCAATATAAATGCAGCTACTGGCGTGGAGGCATCATGTTCCCACAGGGCTATGAATACACCAGCCAGCTTAAAAAATGGGTTGCTTCGCCTGACTAAAATCATTTAGATAATTTTTATCAGCATGACACCTTAGTTAATCCAGTACCGTCTCCAAACGAGATTGGGTCTCGATGAACTCTTCCATGATGTCGTAGATCACCTGGCGCACTGAGATGGTTTCGGTCATGTTGCCGACCACCTGCCCCACCGGGTAGGTCAGGAATTCGGCTTTGCGAACCCGTTCGGCGCGGGTACGGCCTTCGGCCCACCAGAGAATGTTCTGTAGCGGTGCCGGCAATGGACTGGGGGCACCAGGTTGTTCATAAGCATCAGTAAAAGCCGAACGCAAAGTACGGCAAGGTTTACCGGTCACGGCACGGGTCATCACCGCGTCGGTGGCATCGGCGGCAAACAGTTTCTCTTTGATCTCGGGGATCACTTCACTCTCTTCGGTCTTAAGCCAGATGGATCCGCACCAGACGCCGGCACAACCCAATGCCATTGCTGCGCTCAGGTGCCGACCACGGCTCACACCACCGGCCCCAAGCACCGGCATGGGTGCGACCGCATCGACAATATCCGGCCAGGTCACCATGGAACTAATCGGGCCGGTATGGCCGCCCGCTTCGCTGCCGACCGCAATCACAAAGTCACAACCAGCGGCCTGATGTTTGAGCGCATGTTTAGGTCTACCGGCCATGGCAGCTACCCGAATACCCTTGGCATGGGCTTTTTCAACCAGTTCTGGAGGTGGCGAACCGAGTGCATTAACAATCAACTTGATCGGGTGCTCAAGCGCAATATCGACCATTGCCATGCTTTCACGGGGTGTGAACGACAGCTCACTCAACAGTGATCGGACGATCTCATCCTTCTCTTTGGGTGGCAGTGGCGGCACGCCGGCATCATCAAGCAGGTTACGAACGAATTCGACATGCTCTTTGGGCACCAGTTGATCGATGTTGTATTTCATCTCCCCCGCATCGCTATAGGTGGAGGGCATCAACACGTCTATACCATACGGCTTGCCATCAACATGGTCGTCGATCCATTTGAGTTCTTCGCGTAATCGTTCTGGCCCCATCCGCGCCATGCCAAGCACACCAAAGCCACCGGCTTTAGATACCGCCGCAACCACATCTCGACAATGAGAAAAGGCGAACAGGGGAATATCAATCCCAAACATGTCACATAGGGGGTTTTTCAAAACAGTCTCCGCTGTTGCTGGTAACTATTGCCACCGATCTTAAAAGCCCAATAGTACTGATCTTTAGTCATCGATTCTAACTGCTGAGGTGAACCTAATCCTGGCCTATGTTGAATTGAGCATTTGAGTGTTAGGGCTTATTAAAAGCAGCAACCTCGGTCTAAGGTCTGCTATCAAATAGCAGAATTGCTTCCAGCGTTTTCGCAACCGCCAAAAGCTGCCGATCAGACTGCTCTGGCCCGTCAATCTCTAGCCCTACGGGTAGGCCCTGGCGAGTTAACCCCACCGGCAAACTAATACCTGGCAAGGCAGCTGCTGAACCCGGGTCGGTGTTACGGCCATAGGCTGGAAAGGTAGGTATTTGCTCGCCGTTAAGTTCTGCGGTGAAAACACTGGTCTCAATAGATCGCGCCGGTAACACGGTGGTCGGAAACACCATACCATCAAGATTATCGGCATCAAAATAAGCCTGGAAGGCTTGTCTGAGTAATTCTCGGGCAGCGATCGCGGCTTGATAACCCGGATCATCCGTCACGGTAACAATCTCAAGAAATCCCTGCACATCGGGACTGGAAACCGCACCCCAGAGATCATCAAAACTAACCCCAGTATCAAAGTGCTGCAGATAATCTCGCAGATCCCGATCCATCTCGAAACCCACTAAAGGATAGTTCTGTTGCAATAACGCCTCAAGATCAGGGACTTCGCACTCAATCAGGTTGATGCCCGCATCACCTAACCGGCTAAGTCCTGACTCTATGACTTCAGCAGTTTCTGCATCCAGGTTCTGATAATAGTAACCACGGGGTACACCCAGCCGAATCTGGCTGGCAGGAATAGTTGAAACTGGGGGCTCGTCGCTTACCACAACCTGATCGATCAGAATAATATCGCTCACTGACCGAGCCATGGGGCCGATGGTGTCGCGGGTCCGAGAGATTGGCGTTACCCCAGATGATGGATAACGACCACAGCTAGGTCGAAACCCGACAATACCGGTTAAGGATGCGGGGATACGCACCGAGCCTCCAGTGTCTGTTCCTAACCCTGCCGGTACCAACCCGGCTGAGATTGCGGTGGCAGTGCCGCCGCTACTACCCCCTGCAAACGTGGTTTCATCAAAGGGATTACCGACCGCACCGAATGTGGCGTTGATGGAGGTGATACCACAGGCAAGTTCGTGCAAATTGGCTTTGCCAAGGATAATAGCCCCAGCTGCCTGAAGTCGGTCGACCACTTCATTATTAGCCGCCGGAACAAAGTTTTTCAGGCTTGGCGTACCCGCGCTGTTGGGCAAACCGGCCACATGAATATTGTCTTTAATCGCCAGCGGAATACCGTGAAGCGGCCCCGTTACCAGCCCATCTGCTCTCTGTTGGTCGCAAAGTTCTGCCGCTTCAATAGCGCCCCGGCTATTAACGGTAATGAACGCATTCAGATGAGCAGATTGATCAACCCGTGATAGCAGCTCCAGTACCAGTGATTTACTGGAAACCTGCCCTGCCTCCATCGCCGCCGACAGGCCTGCTATATCAGGATAATCCGCAATATGGCCACTGTTCATAATCTCCTCCCCAGAATCAGTTGTCCGTTTGGCTAGTTACATCAGTTGAATTTCTGCCTCAGCGTAACCCAGCAGATTGGGCCGCAAACATCACCAACATGGTCATATCTTCTTCAATTTCAAAAAACGCATGATCCTCTGAGGCGCGCACATACAAAATCGCCCCCGGCTTTACCTGCTGATCCTGGTCGCCAACTCGCAACCGGCCTTTGCCTTCGATGACGATGTAAACCTCGTCTTCATCGTGGTAACCCTGCATATCCGTTGAACCGGTTTTAAGGTGGTAAATACCACAACTCATGGTCGATTCATGAATAAATTCCTGATAGGCCGCGTCCCCCTCGTGGGCCTTCGCTATCAACTTCTGCAGATCAAACATCTGCCACGCCGCTGTATTCACCCTCATTAATCCTTGCTGTTTTTAGTTAGCCCGTCGACACCAGATGCACCAACCGAGTTACCTCTATTCGAGCCACTTTAAGAGTAGTTTGGAAATCTATCGAAATCACCGAGTTTAAATAACCACATCAATCAAGTTTTAGAATCTTATACCGATAAGTTAGGTTGCTTTTATGATTTCCAGTCTGCAATGTCAGTTGAGCGATATTAATTAATCAATCATGCTTAATACAGGCACACCGTGGAAATAAGCCTCGAACAGAGCTAGTATCTAATCAGGTTCGACCTTAATGGAGAACAGCTGATGCGGCAAATGCCAATCATGACCAGTCATATGCGCCCCTTCCCCTGGGCGGTTGATATCGGCATTTCTATTCGCGCAGCGCTCGACGAGATGGTCAGTCATAACATCCACCACCTGCCGGTCAAATCAGGCAACGAGGTGGTCGGTATAGTCTCGGCAGAACAACTCACGCTGGGGCTAACCAAAGATGACTCCGAGACTGACCTGACCGGCTATTGCGACCATTCAGCGTTAAAATTTCAGACCCGTGACACCCTCGACACCGTACTCACCCAGATGATCGAATTTGACCAGGGTGCGGTACTGATAATGAAAGAAGAACGACTCGCGGGCATTTTTACTGCCCGCAACGCCATTCATCATCTGCTGAAACTGCTGACCGAGCTTTACCCATCGGGTAACGACGCAGCCTAATGGCAGCAGTAAATCTAACTAACCCTCACTTCGCTGCCACTGCACCAGGGTATAGGGATCATCCCCGGGATGATCTTCAAACACCGCGGTCACCCGGTCGCCAATTTCAAACGCCTGCTCCGCATCCCCCACCAGATTACCCACCAGACGAACTCCGGTAGCTGAGTCCAGCGCTATTAGTAACACCACGTAGGGCAGACTCTCTTTCAAGTTCGGATGCACCGGATACCAGCAACGCTGCCAGCTATAGATGGTGCCAACCGGTTCGGCGGGCTCATAGCCAAGCTGTTCACTACCGCAGCTTCGGCAAATAATCTCTGGTCCCCACTGCCAATTGCGGCAATCTTCACAGCGCTGAATTAGTAACTGATGATTCAGTGTGCCGGCCCAGAACTCAGCCCCTAAACCTTCCGTCGAGGGTACTGGACGAGGTAAGCCTTCCGGTAACACCCACTCTGACGACTTCGATTGATCATTCATGCGCCTGCTCCGGTCTGTTGTGAACCCAATATTAAGGTACTGGCAGGCCCCACCATCGGCCCGCCAATACAGAGGCAGTTTTTCGCATCAGCCACCTGACTGGTGGACTCGCCACGTAGTTGGCGTACGCCTTCAACCACCAGTTCCAGGCCGTGCATATAACATTCAGCCAGATTGCCACCACTGGTATTCAACGGCAGCTTGCCACCGACGGTGAGGTTCTCCGGCACAAAGAACTCATTGGCCTGTTCCGGGGCACAAAGCCCGTGCTCAATCATCGCCATTAACACACCGCCGGTGA
>JAESTY010000205.1 GCA_016763355.1 Immundisolibacteraceae bacterium | reverse complement strand
TATTGGTTAGAAAAACGTTACCGGGTTTAAAATCTGAATGAACGAGATTACGGCGGTGAGCGTAGGCTAGTGCCTCACACATGCCTTCGATCATGAGCATCGCTTCAGCTTCGGGAAAAGGTTTGCCCTTGCGCTTTTTGATCACCACATCCATGGGGTCGCCGTCGAGAAACTCCATGGTCATATAAACATCACTACCCACGCGGTCAAAATCGTAGACCGTCATGATGTTGGGATGGGCGAGTTCCTGGGTTTTTCGTGCTTCCCGTTGAAGCGCTTGCAGTGCTTTCGGGTGCTGCTTGAATTCGTCGTTGAGAATTTTGACCGCAAGGTTGGGGTCTCGGTCTTCAGCTTCAACCTTACGACGATCAAGGGCTTTATAAACCACTCCCATGCCGCCAATACCGAGTCGCTCGGTCAGCTCAAACCGGTCTTTAATGACTGAGCCAACACCCAGCGGCTCCGGGTTATCTTCCCAAGATGATGGATCGGACCATGAGCTTCCGGTTGTTTGTGCGGGGCCACCGGGGATAGAGCTGGTGCCGCGAGTCCCACTGGTTTCCACAACTACTTCTGTAGCGTCGCCATCAGCCATCATCTGGGTGGCTTCATCATCAGAAGCGCCGGCTACCTGAGTGGCGTCATCGTCGAGATTTCCGCTACTGACCTGGGTTGCATCGTCGTCAATCGGCACTGCATTAGCGCCTTCGGACTCTCCGAATTCAATATCAGGCTCGTCCATCAACGCATCAAGATCAATGCTGGCCTCGTTGTTTTGGTCGGTACCCTGTTCGGTATCAGAAGTAGCCTTGTCAGTTTTAATTGATGAAAACACTGTTTCTTCAAGGTCGGACTCAAGCCCACTATCTGTAGAGTCAGGGCTGTGATCGGTGACGTTGCCGGCGGCCGGTGACTCACTGACTTCGGCCTTGATTTGTTTGTAGGCGGTGATGGTGATTTCGCCTTCGTTTAGAAAACGTTCGAGCAGTTCAGTAATAAATCGAAGGTCTGAGGGTTGCTATCAATGGCATCATCGAATTCGGCTAACAGCTGGTGTTGGGTGATTTTGCCCAGTGTAAAGGCATCAAGAGCCTGTTCCAGATAGTCAGTATTTGTAGCCATTTTTATATCCTAGCGGTCTAAAATATTAGTTAGCGGTGCCAATACTGCAGCTGAGCTGATCGGGCAACAGGTATGAGTCGAGGTGGCACAGATTGAAATAATGTCGTATTCGTTGACTGTAGATCCTGGGGAAGTTCATAACGCATCGACCACAATAATAGTGACATTGTCTCGAGAACCCTGATCCAGGGACTGTACAACCAGTGTGTCTACCGACTCAGCAACCTGCTGACTGGATAGTACTTCAGCGATTTCTGGGTCGGTTACTGCTTTGTTCAGTCCGTCGCTACAGAGTAGAAACCGATCGCCTTTTTCTACCTGAAAAATATCCACATCGACATAAAGAGGGTCTTGAGCACCCACTGCCCTTGTTAATATATTAAAGGTAGGGTGTGACTCAGCGTCCTCGGGTGCAATTAGGCCCTGCTCAACTAACTCTTCTGCCTGAGTATGTTCCTGGATCAACATCGTTAAATTGCCATTGCGCAAACGATAAGCCCTGCTGTCTCCTGCCCAAAGCACGGCACAGTGGTCTTCATGGGCTAACAGGCAGACTACCGTGCTTCCTATAGTCTGGTTGTCTAATTCGCGAGCAGAGATATCGAGTAGGCGAGCATTGACGGCAAGTAATTGCTGCTCAACCTGATCAACAAATTCAGCCATGCTACTTGGGTGTTCCAGTTCACCCAACATTTTGGTAATTAACTGGCTGGCAACATCGCCTGCTGCATGGCCACCCATGCCATCGGCAACGACCCAAAGACCATGTTGGCCCTGGTCAAGGCACGCGTCTTCGTTAACTTTTCTGACTCTTCCCACGTCTGTGCGAGCATGTGAATGCCAGTCAAAATTTGCCCAACTCACTGAAATGCTCCTGAGTTCATTTATCACAACAGTTTTCAGAATGTGAATTATAAATATTATTTTAAAATTGGAACCCAATGCCGGCAAAGGCCCGTTACGCAGTGGTCTAGGGTTGCCTGTTATTGTTAACCACGTTAAGCCTTAAAAATGCAAAGTTATTTCAACCCAGGTGAATAACCGCTGATAGCTGTCCAGCACAGGCAGGTTACCATCGCCTAATTACCCGAGTCCATTGATCCTTTAAAACTAGGGACAATTACTAATAGTCCCAAAGCTCAAGTCACTCGAAGAGCAACTTTAGTCATTTTTATCTCATTTGAAAGTTTCGAAAAGTTATTTGTTAATTTTTCGAGTTCAATAACCAGGTCATGTATATACTCGTTCACCTTATTTTGCATAAACATTTAACACTATGTTATTCCACTTCTTTAGCTCGCGTGGATAAAATCTTGATTTCCAAATGTTATTTGTTACATTAGAGCTAGCTTGTTTAGGAGAGATTAGGCGGGTTATGCGCTAAGACTCTTACAATTAGGCGGCGTGAAGAGTCTAACTAGCAGGCGGAATAGTTGAGCCAATTTGTGAGAAATTTATTGGTTAATTTCGCGCTGTAAGCCAGTGGGTTTAATTTTTTTAGTAGATACTTTTGGCTTGAGTGAAATGACCGAAAAAATAATATTTGATCCTTGTGTGCTGAAGGGTGGGGGGTTCTACAAATGCGCAGAAAGAACAATGCTGGATCTACTAATAATGGTTTTAAAGGGCTGTACTAAATTGATGTTTGTTTTCTGTATTCGGTTTTGGAGTGGTGGTGTAGCCGATAGGCTTACGCAACTCAGCCCGCGGATGGGCCGTAAAGGGTTCAGGCGAGCTTGCCTGCTTTGTGTGCTGGCCCTGCCGGGGCTGCTAACTGCTCAAGTGGGTCCCGATGCTGTTCAGCCTGGTGGAGTTAATCAGACATTAAAGCGCGGCGGGCAACCAGCGCCCGCGGTGTCTGCTGTGACGCTTATTCCTCCAGTTGTGAGACGCCCGTTAAGTGTAGATGGCGGACCCACAATCAAGGTGGTCGCATTCCGGGTGGATGGGGTGTCGAAAGGTGACATTGAATCTGTATCTATAGAGGCAATCAACGCTCTAGTAGAAACTGCCCGGATTGAAGGAAATGAAGAGTTTACATTTGGTCAGTTGCAGTTAGTTGCTGATCAGATTACTGACCTATATCGCAGTAACGGTTTGATCCTCGCGCAAGCTTTTCTTCCGGCTCAGGATGTGGTCAATGACATCGTTGTCCTGAGGGTGATGGAAGGCAACATGGGCTCGGTAGTAGTAGAGGATAATAAGCGCTACGCCAGTGAGGACTTGCAAAAACCTTTTCGTCGCTTGATCGGTAATGCGGTCAATGCGCGCGCTGTCGAAACTGCGCTATTGCGGATCACTGATTTGCCTGGTTTATCTGCGTTTGGTGTTTTTCAGCCCGGTGAAGAGATTGGTACCGCAGACCTGGCACTCAAAGTGACCGAAAAACTAATTGATGCAAATTTTGGTTTTAATAATTACGGCACTGAGTTCACCGGTGTGTATCAAAGTTTGTTAGATATTTTCGTTAATAACCCCCTGGGAATAGGTGATCAGCTGCAGCTTGGATACCAGCAATCCTATCGACCTAAATTATCGGATTTTGGTTATTTCAGTTATCAGGCTCCTGTTTTCACTAGCTGGACCGAAGGACTTAGCGCGGGGCTGGGGTTTAGCCGCAACGATTTTGAAGTTGGTGGCGAGCTGAAAGACTTCGGCATTTCCGGTGTCACAGAAATTTATAATATGTATCTGGACAAGTCGTGGCTGCGTAGCCGGCGGGCAAATTTTGCAACTAAGCTGGATTTCAGCCGTAAGCAATCGAAGGTGTTTATTTCTGGGGCTGACTTGTCTCAGGATGTGTTAGCGGTTGCTTCCTTAGAAGCTCGTTTTGATTTTATTGATTCAGTGTTAGGTGGAGGGATCAATCAGGGATTCTTCACTCTGCATCATGGCTTTGGCAATGTGCTTGCTTCTACTCAGGCCGATGACCTGCCAGGCTCTGGGCGTGCTGACTCATCTGGGAATAAGCTTGGTTCAGGTTTTAATAAGGGATCCTTCGATTTTTCTCGTTTGCAAAACGTTGTTCCAAACCATTCACTCATTCTTCATGCTACGGGTCAGTTTAGTGACGATCTGCTGCCCTCTCTGGAACAGATGGCTATGGGTGGACCCTACAGTGTCAGAGCTTATCCGCAGGCAGAGTTTTTAGTAGACAAGGGCATCTTTGCCTCTATTGAGTGGGTCATGAATGCACCCGGTTTTTCAGACAAAATTGCCTTCGAAAACAAGACCTGGGGTGAGATTCTGCAACTCTCAATTTTTGTAGATCACGCCACCGGGTGGGTCAACGATGCGGTTGGCGAAGACCAGATCGAAGTTACTGGTGCAGGGATGGGGCTGCAGATGTTTATTCCAGCTAACCGGTTGGCAGCAATGATTAACTACATGGGTTCCTGGGTATCTATGGATTGGCAGCTCCATATACCTGGTGAATTGTCATTAAGGCTTGATGTCGCGGCTCCGATTGGCACCCGAGACCCGACCAATAAAGAAAAGCCTCAGACCTACTTTAATTTGAATTACCTGTACTGATGAATATTTTAAAGTTCAGCTCGACGTATAGATCGGAGCAGGGTTCTTTGGGTGGTTCACCCGAGAGGTTGCAGTTGGTAAGACTTATAATTTCTGGAAAATTGTTGTGAGCAGAGATAAGCGTTCCTCGAGAAAAGTCAGAGCGGCTGTTAAAACGTTTGGCATGACGCCCCTAAGTCGGCTGATCCGAACATCGCTGGTATCGGTTGGTGCAGCGGTGCTGCCTGCCGGTGTTGCTATTGCGGCTCCTCAGGGTGGAGTTATTGTCGGTGGTCAGGGTTCCATCGCCACCCAGGGAACAGTCACGACGATTAATCAGGTAAGCAACCGACTCGCCGCTGAGTGGGCGAGCTTTAATATCAGTGCCGAGGAACTGGTTAGATTTGTTCAGCCGTCGACCTCGGCGATAGCCTTAAACAGAATATTAGACCAAAGTCCGTCAAGTATTTTTGGCGCCATTGAAGCTAATGGACGGCTGATTCTTACCAATACTAACGGCATGATTTTTGCCCCCAGCGCTTCGGTGAATGTCCATTCTCTGATAGCCAGCGGGCTGGATCTTAGTATCAGCGATTTTATGGCTGGTGATCTGAGGTTTGACGCTGCTAACAGTGCGGGGTTAGTGGTTAATAGTGGATTAATGGTTGCTGCCAACGGCGGCCCAATTAATCTC
>JAESTY010000204.1 GCA_016763355.1 Immundisolibacteraceae bacterium | reverse complement strand
CAGCCGAAGCAGTGATAGAACTGTTTGGCCGAAGAGACCGTGAACGACGGGGATTTCTCGTCATGGAATGGACAGCAGGCGCTGTATTCCTTGCCCGCTCGTTTAAGCGGCACCCGCTGACTGACCACTTCGACAATGTCGACGCGGTGCAATAGGTCATCGATGAAACTGTCGGGAATTCTGCTCACGGGTTCGAGTATTACAGACCTGGTATCGGATTTAAATGTGGTTGGGTGAGCCGGCTATTAAGCGGGTAAAACATTCGGCTAGTTGAAAAAAAAGGGCCACACCGATTGGTCGGCATGGCCCTGGGTGTTGCTTTAAATCGTTGGGGTTTGATCTTTGGCGGGCTCGGCGAACTATAAGTCAGCGTTGCCGATTCGAAACCAGTCCAGCTAATACGGCCTAAACCGGATAAACGATATACCGTGGAGACACATTGGTATCCATGACCGCTTTTTTTGATTTGAACAGGGCGGTATCGCCCAACACGATCTCGTCCTGGTAATGACCAGTGACCAGCACGTTGGTCTGGCCCTGCTCTGGGGTAAACAATATATGGTAGTTGGTGATCACTTTGTAGGTGTCATTGCCCACTGCCTCAGCACCAATGCGCTGGGTGAAGTGGCGAGTCTGGTAATCCTCAAAGGTGCCGGCCCATACCTTGGTTACGTAAGTGACTCGATCCTGCAGGCGGGCATAGCAGTCATCAAGCATCAACGCGATTGGCAGATTGTTAGCTTCATTTTCGGCAGCAATACAGATATATGAGCCATCGGTGGTGTAGTTGGCCAGCCAGCCATCCATGTTCTTGGTGTCTAATGAATTGATGTAGCCATTCTGGGCATTGTCTAAAGCAGACAGGATTTCTATTGATAAATTACTCATGCTTCCTCCCGGTTGAAGCCTAGTGATTGTCGGTAGTGCTCCCAGCGCGGCAGGTTACCGGCTTCGTCATTTTGTTTGAAATCGTACCAAATTCGGTCTTCATGCTTAACCCCTTTTTGAAAGGTTACGTTGCCAGGGGTGTGGTTGCCGACGTGAATGCGGTGAAAAATAGACGCATCTTCCATCGATACCAGGCCAGTAGGCCCGAGCATATTGGATGATTGGCGGATTCGATGCTGGACCATTTCATCGTCATCATCTTCGTGGCAATAATAGCCATAATGGACTTCAGTCTGACCAACGCCGCGAGGAAATGCAAAACGGATATTAATCATATCCATATGCTTGGTGATCACGGTGATTGGGAAGGTGCTAGCAATGGCGGAGCCTTTGGAACTAGCAGTACCTTTAAATTGCAGCAGAGTAGGATCTTTCAGAAAACCGGTGTCTTTAGGCACCTTGAGTTCTGATTCGAAACCGATATGGCCGTTTTTAGTTGAATATTGCTCGCCCTTACCGCCTTGCCAGTCGAGTAGTTTAAAAGCGGCGTGCAGTAACGGTGCATGATAACCATCGTTGTCGACATAAGCTTTCCAGTTAACGTCATAAAGCACTTTCTGGTAACCGAGCAATTTCAGGCGCCCATCGCCATTGAAGGTAATGGCTAAAGCGTCTTTCACCCGGCCCAGGTATTCGTCGAGTTCTGGGGTTTCATCACTGCAGGTAACGAAAATCAATCCCATAAATTCGGCTGAACGGATCGCCGGCAGCCCGAAGTCTTCCTTGCGATAACTGGGCGAGAAATCATCATCGCCGGGAGCACCACGGAGCTCGCCTCGCAGGTCAAACAGCCAGCGATGGTAAGGACATTCGAATTCTACTGCGTTGCCGCTGACCCGAGTCTCGAGCAAATTACCGCGATGAGCGCAGGCGTTGTAAAAGGTACGAATGTCACCGTCATCGCCGCGGACGACCAAAATTGGCCGTTCGCCGACATTGATGGTTTTAAAGTCGCCCTTGTTGGGTAATTCTCCGGTATGAGCAACAGGGTGCCATTCGGGGCCGTAAAAAATATTTTCCAGTTCTAGCTGATAAACATCTTCGCGAAAGAAAACTTCCTTAGGGATCTCATTAACCTTTGCCGGCCAGCGTACCAAGGGTGAATATTTCTCAGGTGCGTTCATCTATTTGTCTCCATTCTTAAAGTCAGGTTGGCGCCTGGGTCAGCCAGCCTCTCCCCCTACGTCCATTTTCATAAATAACTGTAGGCTACCAATGATCCGGCATTATTGGGCAAACCGGTCAAGTGGTTAGACCGGTTTGCCCGGCGTTTTACTGTCCGCCGGGGAATAGTTTGATCACCCCAAGGCCACCATCGGTGTTAATAGTCACACCGGTCATCGGGCCAGAATTCTCTGGGGATGCCAGTAGCACGTATGGGCCACAGTAGTCCGCAGGTTTGGGCGCAAACTTCAGCGGCACCATGCCTTCGATCATTTCTTCCAGGCCAGGCATGGATTCAAGTTTCTGGTCAGCCATACCCATCGCATTGAGCCCACCGAGTTCGGTTTTCATGCCGCCTGGTGCGACACCATTAACCCGAATTTCTGGTGCAAGCTCCTGGCCCAGTTGTTTGATCAAGCCAATAACCGCATGTTTGGATGCGGTATAGATAGGGCCGCCACCGCCGGGATAAAAGCCAGCGTTGGAAACCGTGAATATGATGCTGCCGCGAGTTTTCTTCAACTCTTCGGCGGCCGCTTTAGCACCCAGTAAATAACCCTTCACATTAATCGAGAAGAGTTCATCAAATGCGGCGCTGATGGCCTCGCCATCGAGGTCGTTGACGGATTGGAAATAGTCGAACACACCGGCATTGCCGATGAAGGTGTCAAGTTTGCCAAATGCGGCAACCGTTGCAGCAACAGCCGCTACGTTGTCAGCGTAGTTGGCGACGTTGCCCTGGGTGACGGCAACCTGGTCACCAAAATCAGCCTTTAGTCGGTCGGCTTTTTCGGCATTAAATTCCAGTGCGCCGACTTTGGCACCTTCGGCCAGAAAACGCTCTAGCAGGGCTTTGCCCATGCCAGAACCAGCGCCAGTGATTAATACAACTCGGTTATCCATCCAGCCCATGGTTGCTCTCCAGGTTTGTTACGCAGAAGTATAAAGAAAAAAGGCAGTTGGACAGCGGGCAAATTACCCGCCGTCCAAAGGGTCTTCTAATTATTAAAGCAATCGAAAATTTTAAATGGTGCCATTGCTAAAAAAACTACGCGCAATCGGATTGAACTCTCCAGGCTGCTCATACTGAGGCCAATGAGCTGAATCATTTTTCATAACGTGCAGTTGTGCGTTGGCAATTTTTTCTGCGCCATACTCGCCAACTTCTACACCGTGAACCGGGTTATCAACAGTCCAGAGCAGCAGAGTTTGGGCCTTGATCTGATCCAGTGGAATCAGGTTATCGTCGTGGGTTTTCATCATCGCGTTAATGCGAGGGGCCACGGTTTTCATTTCTGGCTGGGTGTAGATGGCTAACCGGGTGTTGACCAGTTCTTCGGTGATCATGTGGTAGTTGTTTGCGTTAAACAGCCACTTCATGCGATTTTCGATGCCTTCAAAGTTAACCCCAGCGGAAGCGGCTGCCTTGCTCAGACGAGCCAGGTCAGCCATATCGGCACGGCCTTTGTCGGTTAGAATTGGAAAGCCAGCGCTGGTGTTGAGCATCAGCCGCAACACCCGTTCTGGATATTTGCAGGCAAAGGTGCCAGAGGTCCAGCCGCCAAGAGATTCGCCTGACAGGTGGGCTTTATCCACGCCCAGCGCATCCATCACTTCACCGAGGTGCTCGACTAACATGTCAACCGAGTAGTCCACTTCGAGTTTTTCGGAATAACCATGGCCAACGTAATCGTAGGCAACTACGTGAAACTGATCAGAAAGCGCAACCACCTGCTTGGCGTAGGCTTCAAGATGGCTGCCGATGCCGTGCAGGAAGATTAATGTCTCGTTTGCTGGATCTCCTGCTTCGGCGATGCGAACGCGACCAAAGCTTTTGGTTTCAAGAAAGCGGATTTCCGCACCCATAAAATCGAGCCATAAACTCATTGTAAATACCCCTGGTTTAAATGTTCTGTGACGTGAAGCGTCGGTCAAAAATTTTGAGCAGCCATTGTGAGGTGCTGTTGCTGATTTGTAAAACCAAGTTGACGATGAATGCTGATTCTAGAAAGTTGGATGGTGGCGATTGATGTCTGAAAAAATAATCGTCGTGCTTTTTTGTCTGAATAAAAGTTAGCAACCGATTAACCCTCAATAGAAAAGCGGGTAGAGTTGGCGGAGTATTGGGCGACAGAAGATTGGTCTGGATGTCGTCGTGATTTTTTTAAGGTGATTTGAGGAGATTAGCCGATGAACAGTCCTGACTCAGTGGTGGTGCCAGCGGGTTATATCGATGAGCGACCGGAAGATGGGGTGGTCCGGATCAAACGGACTATTTTTACCGACCCGGAATTGTTCGAACTAGAAATCGACAAAATTTGGGAGGGTAACTGGATTTATATCGCCCACGAGAGCCAAATTCCGGAAGCAAACGATTTCATGACCCTGACCATGGGGCGTACACCGATCATTCTGGTGCGCGATCCGGATGGGGTGGCGATTAATGCTTTCGTCAATTCATGTGGGCATCGGGGCACCACCTTGCTGCGCGAAGAGTGTGGCAATAAATCCGATTACAGCTGTCCGTTTCATGGCTGGGTATTTGATACCCGAGGCAATGCGGTGGTGGTGTTTAAAGAGGATATGGGTGACTACCCAGACCAGTTTGATAAAAAAGACTACAGCCTGACTTCGGTTGCCAAAGTAGAGAGTTATCGCGGTTTTATTTTCGCAAGTTTGAATGCGGATGTGCTGGAGCTAAAAGACCACCTCGGACCGACTACCACCATTATCGACATGATGGTTGACCAGGCACCGGATGGATTGGAGGTGCTGAAGGGCCGCTCGACTTATATGTTCAAAGGCAACTGGAAAATTCAGGCCGAAAACGGTGTGGATGGTTATCACGTTTACGCCACCCACGGTAATTATGTGATGACCACAGAACGGCGGCGCAAGTTAAAAGGTGAGGCCGATCAGGTAAAGGCAATCATGGTTGGTGACATGATTAACAAACCCGGCATGGGAGGGTCATTTGAATTGGGTCATGGCCATTGCGTGGTGTTCGGCACCATTCCCAACCCGGATGACAGGCCCAATTTTGACCAGTATGAGACTTATAAAGAGCAATTTGGTGAGGTTAAAGCGCGCTGGATGGTTGGCAAAATCCGCAACACGCTGGTTTACCCGAATGTTTTTTTAATGGATCAGACCTCTACGCAGATTCGGGTGTTCCGGCCGATTGATGTGGATACGACCGAAGTGACTATCTATGGCATTGCGCCAATCGGCGAGCCGTTGAAAGACCGGGCTAAACGTATCCGTCAGTACGAAGATTTTTTTAACGCCAGTGGCATGGCCACGCCCGATGATATTACTGAGTTCAAGCAGAGTCAGATGGCCTATAAGTCGAAAAACCATCGTTGGAATGATGCCAGCCGTGGATTGAAAACCCGGAAAATTGGCGAAACCCATCCGGATGCAGCCGAACTGGGCATTGAAGTGCCTGGTGGCGGTACGGTGTTTGAGGATGAGGGGGTTATAGCTGCTCAGCATCGTTGGTGGGCGGAGATTCTGAGTCGGTAGGTTAAACATCTAGTGTTGAGACAGGCCTTGATTATTCGGGGCCTTTTTCGTTGTGCTAGTGGTTAGCGGAGCGGCTGGTTGTTAGCGGGCGTTGGATATAGAATGGGCGATTCAATTATGTAAGTTGCGGGCTTTAAAGAACCACAACGATTATCTGCGATCAAAAAATGCGTAGATCTTGCCAGTCGGTTTACGGATCGATCTGGGTTTAATAAAGATTCTATATTAAATGAATCTGTAGAGAATTAAGTCGCGATGGAGCGAAATTCATGAATAAGCCTGTTGAAACCGCAGCACCCACTACTTATGTCGACAACCGCCCGGAGGAGGGTATTGTTCGCGTTGATCGGTCTATTTTTACCGATCCCGAGTTATTTGAACGTGAAATGGAAATGATCTGGGAAGGTAACTGGATCTACATGGCCCATGAGAGCCAAATTCCGGAGATTAATGATTTCATGACCCTGTTCATGGGTCGTCAGCCGATTATTCTGGTGCGCATGCCGGATGGTGAAGTTGGTGCGTTTGCAAATTCCTGCGCCCATCGAGGTACCACACTGCTGCGTGAAACCCGGGGTAACCGGGCCGATTTCACCTGTTCCTTCCATGGCTGGTCGTACGATACATTTGGTGAGGCTCGCACCGTGTTTATGGAAGATGGTGCCGGTTATCCAGAGTGTTTTGACAAGAAAAATTACAGCCTCACCAAGGTGCCAAGACTTAAAGTCTATAAGGGCTTTATCTTCGGTAGTCTGAACGAAGACGTGGCCGAGTTTGAAGATCATATGGGTCCTGCGCTGACTTTTATCGATCTGTTTGCCGACCAGGCTCCTGACGGGATGGAAGTGCTGAAAGGCTCTTCTACCTATACTTATAAAGGTAACTGGAAAATACAGGCTGAGAATGGTGTTGATGGTTATCACCTGTATGCGACCCACGGTAACTACGTGATGACTACCGAACGTCGGCGCAAGTTGAAGGGTGATGACGACAACGTTAAAGCCATGCAGATCGGCAATATCGATAAAAAGCAGGGCGGTTATTTTGACCTTAGCCACGGTCACGTAGTGCTCTGGGGGGATTTCCCTAATCCGTTGGATCGGCCCAATTACGATCAGATGGCGACCTACACCAAACTTTACGGGGCCGAGCGTGCAAGCTGGATGATTAATCGGCTGCGAAATCTACTGCTCTATCCCAATGTGTTCATCATGGATCAGACCTCGTCGCAGATTCGGGTGTTCAGGCCGATCAGTGTCGGTGAAACCGAAGTAACCATTTACGGTATTGCACCCAAAGGCGAGAGTGCCGAAGCGCGATCCCATCGTATTCGCCAATTTGAAGATTTTTTCAATGTCAGCGGTATGGCCACGCCAGATGACATCACCGAGTTTAATCAATCACAAATCTCCTACACCGGCAAGCTGGCGCGCTGGAATGATTGTTCTCGTGGTTTGAGTCATCAGATTACCGAAGAGAATCACCCTGAAGCTGAAAAACTTGGCATCAAGGTGAAGGTCTCCGGGGTTAAGCTTGAAGACGAAGGCATCATGGTTGCCCAGCACGAATACTGGAGTCAGGTGATTAGTAGCTAACGGGCTGCTGATATAGACGTTATTAAGCGAGCCGTTGGCCTGGTCCGACGGCTCGTCTGTATATGTGACACGTAAAACCGAATTTAGGAAAACTAATGAGTAATGATCTGTTGCGGCGCTGTGAGGCGCTTCTGTTTGAAGAAGGCCGTCGGTTAGATAAACGTGAATGGGATGAGTGGATTGATATTTATCTACCCGAAGCTAGCTACTGGATTCCGATGTGGGATGACGAGTACACCCTGACGGATGACCCCCAGACCCAGCTATCGCTGATGTGGTATCCGGATCGTTCTGGTCTTGAAGATCGTATTTTCCGTATTCGTACTGGCCGATCTTCTGCCTCTACGCCGCTGCCTCGTACAGTGCATCTGTTCTCCAATATCGAGGCGCTGCCGCAGGATAATGGCGATACTCTGGTTTATGCCAATGGCGAAGTGATGAGCTACCGGCATAAAGAGGGGCTGAGTTTTTATTGCCACTATGAATATATGCTGCGGGAAACCGATGCCGGTCTGAAGATTGCCAGCAAGAAAGTTGTGGTCGCCAATGATGTGATTCACGACATCATGGATATTTACAGTATTTAGCAATTCGGTGAACTGGCAGTGCTAGCCAGTACCGGTTGTTTAAATTTGTTCAATTTGGGAACAGTTCCCAGTTTACAGAGGTGGCACCATGAAACCTTCCGACGTTAGTGGTCTTGAAAATTACCTGGACGACCGGCCTGCAGATGGCGTTGCTCGCGTAGATCGATCGATCTTTACCGACCCGGATCTATTTGAACTAGAGATGACTCAGGTCTGGGAGAAAACCTGGTTGTTCATCGGTCATGTCGACCAGATTCGTAACGCCAATGATTACTTCACCACTTACATGGGTCGTCAACCAGTGGTGGTGGTGCGTGGTGCCGACGGTGAGGAGATCAATGTCTTCATTAACGCCTGCTCTCATCGGGGTGTGCAACTGGTGCGCGAGAGTACGGGTAATCGTGGTGATTTCACCTGTTTTTTCCACGGCTGGTGCTACAACACCAGTGGTGAGTTGATGAGCGTCACCAAACAAAATATTGGTGGCTATCCTGACCAGTTCGACAAGGCTGATTATGGCCTTACCAAGGTGCCGAAACTTGGGGTTTATCGTGGGTTTATTTTCGCCAGTCTAAATGAAGAAGCGTCGACCCTAAAAGAACACCTGGCCGATGCCTCAGTGATGATTGACCTGTTAGCTGATCAGGCCGATGACGGCTTCGAAGTGCTTAAGGGCGTTTCTACCTATACCTACGAAGGTAACTGGAAGCTGCAGACCGAGAATGGTGTGGATGGTTATCACGTCCATCAGGCTCATTTGAACTTTGCCATGACCACGGCTAATCGGGAAAAACTGCGATCGAGTGAAAACCAGACCAAATCCATGGAAGTAGGGCAGTTAGGGGCCAAAGGACTCAACGGCGGTTTCTTTGATTTTGGTAATGGCCACACCATGCTCTGGGGGGATTGGCCTAACAAAGGTGACCGTCGGCCAAATTTTCACCAGTGGAGTGAATGGTCGGAGAAATATGGCGAAACCCGTACCGGATGGATGATCGGCAAGTTACGTAATCTGCAGCTCTATCCGAACGTTTTCATCATGGATCAGATGTCTACCCAGATTCGTGTGTTTCGCCCTATCAGAGTTGATCTCACCGAAGTCACGGTCTACTGCATCGCGCCTAAGGGCGAAGACCCCAAATACCGTCGTGCCCGAGTGCGTCAGTATGAAGATTTTTTCAACGCCAGCGGCATGGCAACCCCGGATGATTTGGCCGAATTCAGTTATAGCCAGGCCGGTTATATGGGCGCTTTAGCCCGTTGGAATGATATTTCCCGTGGTACCAAGCATTTGACCATGGGCTCTAATGAATTTGCTCAGGAACTGGATATCACCACAGTGTCGTCCGGCGGGCGTGTTGAGGATGAAGGTATTTTTGTCGCCCAACATAAACATTGGCTGGAATTGATGCAGGCGGATCAATCTGCAGATTAGCCATTAATTGTTGCTAGTCACGACAAAAAAAATTAGGTAAGGATATTTCGATGGAAGATTTTAAGGCCCGCTGCGCGGACTTGATTTATAGCGAAGGTCGACTGGTAGACCTGCGTGAATGGGATGCCTGGCTAGATCTGTTTCAGGAAGATGCCGAATATTGGGTGCCGGCCTGGAACGGTGAATTTGAGTACACCGTTGATCCTGATGGGGAAATCTCGTTGATCTATTAAGCCGATCGTTCGGGCCTTGAGGATCGGGTTTTTCGGATTCGTACTGGTCTGTCTTCGGCTTCGGTGCCGCTGGCTCGTACCAGCCACATGATTGGCAGCGTGCAGGTCGAGCAAACCGGTGAAGGCGAGTTTTTTGCAACCTCAGCCTGGATCACCACTAGCTTCAAACAGAAAAAAACCAAGACCTTTGCCGGACAGTACGAGCACAAAATTCGTCAGCAGGCAGATGGTAGTTTAAAAATTGCCGGCAAAAAGATCATTGTGATTAATGATCTGATTCCCGGCGCGATGGACTTCTACAATATCTAGTAGGGCAACGAAGATGGACAGCATCAACTGGGGCAGTCCGCCGGTAGGACTATTCAATTTTCCGTTGGATCTGTGGACCGAACAGGGCCAGTTTGCTGACCGAGGTATTGACCTTAATACCCACACCCATCTAACCGGTCAGGAATACGGCAATAATATTCGACAAGGCGTTTATGACATGGGTCATATCGGCACGCCGGTGTTTTTACCGGCTGCCGTGGGTTCCGATGAATATGCGGTGATTAGCATCGGTGTCTGTGATTACGCGCCTTTCTATTTTGTTGCTGACCCGGCTGTTGGCTCGTTGGCCGACTGCAAGGGTGAGGCCTTTGTCATTAACAAATTTAAAACCTGTCCACATAGTCTGCTGAAGTGGCATGCCCGCCAGCACGGCCTTAGCGAACATGATTTCCAGGCCATTGAGCTGATGGCCGACAGCCAATTCGATAATTATGGGATGGCTTTTCTTGATGGGGTGCAGAACCAGCGATTTCGCGCCGGAATTCTTTACGAGCCTTATGTGAGTATGATCGAGCGTGAATTCGGCTGGCGGGTGCTAGGTGATTACCCAGAGATTGCCCGACCTGCAAATTACGCGATTCTGTTATATGCCCGTCGCAGCTGGATTGAGCACAAACCTGAACTGGTTAAGAAGATGATGACGGCTTACTTTGACTGCGCCGCATCGGGTCGCGATAACGTTGAAGGGCTGGCAGATTATGCGGAGAAGTTTCCGTTTATTCAGCCGGCAGATGTGCGTAGTGCGATTAGCCGTGAAACCAGACATTGGCAGCTCAAACCTGGGCTTGACTGGGATCTACTTAAGCGCGTCGAAGTGGAATTGGTTGAACAGCAGTTAGTGCCAGGGGATTATCAGATCAAAGACTATATTGCTGAGGTTGCCTGACTAGTGCCCAGCCCTGGCGGCAAGAGTTTTGCTGTTTTAGGATAGCGACCTGGTGTTGCAAGGTTAATGTTCAAAGAATGATATTTCTAACAAATATTTAAACTCAGTTTAAAATTTTCTATTGGGAGAGGGAAGCATGCAAGCAGCGGTTATTACCCAGTATGGCGGCAACGAGTTCCTGGAACTTCGTCAGCTACCAGATCCACAGATCAAGTCTGGACAACTACTAGTTCGGATTCATGCCGCCAGTGTTAACCCAATCGACTGGAAAGTCGGCCAGGGTTATTTTCGACTGATCCCTGGCCAGAAAATGCCCTGTATTCTCGGCAGTGATTTTAGTGGTGTGGTTGAAGCGGTTGGTGCCGGTGTTAAAGGGTTACTGGTCGGCGATGAGGTGATGGGCCTTGCTGCCGGCGGGGTGGGTCATACCTTTGCCGAGCGCATTGCTGTTGCGGCCAAATTTGTGGTTAAAAAGCCAGCTAATCTTAGTCATCAGGAAGCCGCTAGTTTGCCTCTTGTTGGAGCTACCGCACTGGCAGCGCTGCGCAATAAAGTTAAAAGCGGCGATAAAGTGTTGATCGTGGGTGGTTCCGGTGGGGTAGGTAGTTTTGCGATTCAATACGCCAAGTCCCTTGGTGCCGAAGTTGTCGCTACCTGCAGCCTGCGTAATCATGAAATGGTGACTGAGCTGGGTGCTGACCAGGTCATCGATTACCAGAACAGCGACCCGGCAACTCAGGTCACGGATGCCAGCTTAATTTTCGATACTATCGGTGATCTCGATCCAGATAAATATTGGGGTTGCGTTAAACGTGGCGGAGCCATTGGTTCAACCGGCACCGGCCCTCGGGACATGCATGCGCTGGTCGAAAAATATGGCAATCGTTTCTGGCTCATGTTTGGGGCGGTCGATGCGCTGAAGCAAAAAATACGCGGAAAACGTGGCCATGGGGTGGGCTATAACATGATTTTTGCTATGCCAAGCCAGTCTGGCCTCGCTGAAATTGCTCGAGTGGCTGAGGCCGGCACAGTCAAGCCGGTGATTGAACAGGTTTTTCCATTGTCAGAAATCAGCCAGGCGTTTGAACTCAGCCAAGCGGGTCGAGTTCGGGGCAAACTGGTGATTGATATCGCTGGGAATGCCTAGCCATATTGATCGCTATTAATGAATCAATTCGTCCCCGCAACTGCTTTAATTGTTAAGGCTGCGAAGTGTTCTGGTGATCTACCAGGAGTAAACCATGGAAGTTTTTAATATCGGATTTATTGGTCTTGGAGTGATGGGCCAACCAATAGTTGCGCGACTGGTTCAGGCCGGTCATGCGGTTGAGGTCTCGGACTTATCCGCTGAAGCAGTCGCTAACGCGGTAGCGGCCGGCGCAACCGCAGCAACTAATAGTTCTACCATCGGTGCGGGTAAAAACCTGGTGTTTATCAGTGTGACCAATGCCGCTATTACTGAACAGATAGTCTGCGATCCAGGTGGGTTACTGGACACGATGGACGCTGGAGGCATCATTGTTGATTTGGGCACTACGCCGAGTCCCAAATGTCGAGAGCTTGCGCAGATATCTACCTCGAAAGGTAAGCAGTTCCTCGATATTCCTTTGAGCGGATCAACCCCCTGGGCGGTAAACGGCACGCTGGCATCAATGATCGGCGGTGACCGCCAGGCTTTTGATCGCATCAAACCGGTGATTGAGAGTTTCAGCGATAAAATTAATTATTTAGGCGAGAGCGGCAGTGGCCAACTACTAAAACTTTGTCATCAGCTGGCCTTCATGAGTACCCTGACCGGGCTTGCCGAAGCTATTGCACTGGGCGAGCGCAGCGGTCATAGCGCTGCAACCGTGTTGAAAACCATTGGCGACTGCGTGTCGCCGCGTCACGTGATTGATTTTATGTTGCCGATGGCCGAGGCCGATGCTTTTGATCAGGGCGGAGGTTCATTGGCGATTGGCCATAAAGATTTAAAAGCAGTGCTGGCTACCGCAGAGGAGGCGGGTATTCGATTGCCGCTGACTGAAACGGTGTTTGGTTATTTCGATAAGGCGCTAACCGGTGGTCGAGAAAAGACTGACATGTTTGGGGTAGTTCAACTAGCCCGAGACGAGTTTTATGCAGACTAATCTAGTTTGTTCTCAGCAATAAAAAAGGGCGCTAATGCGCCCTTTTTTATTGGGTCTTTATCAAGTCGGTTTAGTGCACCAGATAATTATCTAATACCTTAATGATCCGATAAACCGCGGTTGCAGTGGGAATTTCAAGGTTTAACTCTGCAGCCTTAACGAGAAAGGGTTTGATGAT
>JAESTY010000203.1 GCA_016763355.1 Immundisolibacteraceae bacterium | reverse complement strand
GCGGTTTTGATACCCCGCCACCTAACGGTGAGAGTCTCAAAGACACCTGCGACCGGGTGGTGCCTTACTTCCAGGCCGAAATTGAACCCCTGCTTAAAGCAGATAAGTCGGTGCTGATTGCAGCTCATGGCAATTCACTGCGCGCACTGACCAAATACCTGGAAGTGATCAGCGACGAAGACATTGTCAAGGTAGAGATTCCTACCGGCACTCCGATTATTTATCGACTAAGCCAGCAGGGTGGCAGCTGGAAGGTAGAGCAGAAGGACGTGATTAACGTTTAGCGCCTTACAAATAAATCCAGCGGTTGGATGACCCCGCAAAGGTCCATCTCCAAAAAGACTGGTTTTTATTGGTAACGTTAATATCGTGCCCACAAATCGGGTGATTATCTGAACTCATACAACTTGCTAACTGAACATAGAGGGTTCCCGCGTCAAAGATCAGCATACTAAAAGCCTTCTCTATTCCACTCCAGAGAGGGCTGCCTTAGAGAGAATCTAAAAAACTTCTCCAAGTTCTAAGCTTTTCTCAAATTTCCTGTGCGAGGTATTTGCCTCGATGCGATTGCGCAATAACATTGTGTTTTATTTGTGAAGATGATGTTTTTGGATTGTAACTAACCTGAATTATTTTACTGTCTTTAGATTTCAAATATTTCTCTACATCAGTGTTATGTTTTTTATTGCCCCAATCCTCTCCAATAACAAAAATATCAGGCTTGATCTCTTTACAACCTGATACATATTCAAGTTCATAATAAGGGATCACAATATCTACGCATCGCAAAGCCCGTAGCATTTCCATGCGTTCTTCATGTGGAATAACCGGTGTATTAGGTTTATAAGAACTAACAACCTCATCGGCTGCCACGCCAACTGCAACGACATCACCCAGGCTTCTACAGTATTCTAATAAAGCAAGATGACCAATGTGTAGCAGGTCAAACGTACCTAAGGTATATACAATCATTATTTAAATTTCACCATGTTAAAAAAACCAGTCATTATGGCTTATAAAACCGTTTATAAAAGTTTCCAGCCGTATATACCCGTAATAGCAACGGTATAAATAGCCAGCGCCCAAACATTAATCGGGTTGCCAGAAAGTTTCGGGGTTTTTATTTGCGATACATTTAAAGCCGCCAAACCTAAAGCAGAAACATAAAAAACCACAGAAAATGCGGTTTGGCTTAAAACGCCTTCTAACAGAAAAATAAAAACCAGAATGATATTGTTGTTATCCAACGCCAGTCCGGTGTATTTGGTACCACCAGCCAAACCAAAAACACTAAAATAGCTCAACCTTATCGCGCTGGCAGCCAGCATAAAAAACGCACCTATTAAAAAAATCGGTTCGAATTTGCCATAACTCATCAGCAGAATAGCCGGCGTAACTCCATAGCTGACAATATCGATAAGGACATCAAGCTGGCCACCAAAGGCCCGATCATTACCGGTCCTGCCTTTCATTTTTCGAGCGATTAGCCCGTCCGCCCAATCAAAACCAACTGCCCAAATCATGCCAATCATGGCGGCATAATAAACGCCCAAAATACTGAAATAAATGGCTAAAAGAGTGCAAGCCAATCCAGCAAGTGAGCATAAATTGGGTAGGTCTTTTACAAAAGAGAGAATAGTTGGCTGTGATTGATCGGAATCGGTATTACTGTCGGTCATAACTTCCCTTAAATTAATTATTGATATGGTGAAAAAAGGTAAAAACCCATTAAATATTAAAAAATATCTAATTTTTTTTAATAGAACTATTTAATTAAATACAAAAAATTATCCCACCACCTGTCAATAAATACGATAAGAAGATGGAACCCTAAGACAAGTACCGTTAAATTTCCGAAACCCAAAATTGCGTTGGCTGGTTGAGCGAAGTAGGCATTAAAAATTGACCTGCCGCAACAGGTCTATACCGGCACCGTCATGCCATGGCGAATCAACCCCACCCCGATGCCCTCGATCTCCAGCTTTTCGGACCTTAAGTCTATTGATATCGGACTGAAATCCTCATTGGCTGGGGCCAGGGTGACCTGATCACCTTCACGACTAAAACGCTTCACGGTGACCTCACCGTCGATACGCGCCACCACTAGCTGGCCATTGCTGGCAGTCGGTGTGCGATGTACCGCCAGCAGGTCACCGTCGACAATACCGGCATCGCGCATGCTTAAGCCATGCACTCTGAGCAGGTAATCTGCGGCCGGTTTAAAGAAGTCTGCTTGAAGTGGATAAAATTCTTCGAGATGTTGTTCGGCCAGCATCGGCTCGCCAGCGGCAACTCGGCCGATCAGCGGCAGGCCTTCCTGCACAGGTGTCTTATCAACCAGACGAATGCCTCGGGAAACACCGCTGACCATTTCAATAGCACCTTTGCGCGCCAGGGCTCGCAGGTGGCTTTCCGCCGCGTTCACTGATTTAAAGCCAAAGTGATCGGCTATCTCGGCTCGAGTGGGTGGTAAACCCTGTTCGGTGACAAACTGCCGAATCATGGCCAAAACTTCGTTTTGTCTGGGGGTTAAAGATGGCATACACGTTTCCAGTTAATCACTGCAATCATTACTGTTTAAATATACAGTGATTGACCGGGTTTACCAATGCGGCTTGGTACCGGGACCAACAGGCCGAGCAGTTCTCTACTCGGAATCGCTATCGTCGGTTTTGGCAGCTGCCTGATCACCAATTTGAGACAGGGCCAGGGTGACGTTCTCGAGCAACTGCTGCCATTTTAGCGCTCCCTGGGCGACCATCTGGCCTTCTAGTACCAGCGCTGGCACACCACGAAGACCAAACGAATGGGCTCGGGCCATGTCGGCCTGCAATGCTTTCAGGTTGGACTCATCTTCCATTTTTGTTAGCAATTGCTGCCGATCGAGACCGATCTGCTCGGCACAATCACCGAGCACAACCGGATCAACAATATTGCGACATTCGGTCAGATGTAGCGCTTGAATGGCGTCGAAATAATCCCAGTAGGCGGCCTCACCGCCGATCTGCCTGGCAACTTCGCAGGCGATCAGTGGTGGTATTGACCAGGGATAATCGAAACTCTGCTCGGCCATTAGTTCGGGACGCATGCGGCGTTGCTCATCGTGGTCGTTAGCCGCGCGCCAGTGGCTGAGTATCTCCAGTTTGCCGGTGGACTTGTCACCGAAGATTTTCTCTATTGCCGCAGGATCGGGGGCCAGTGGGAATCCGCGCTGCTCGACCTGGAGCTCTGGAAAGTGCTCCGCCAAACGGCGAACCTGGGGCGACATGACGTAACACCAGGCGCAGAGTGGATCATGAAAAAACTCAAGCAGCATGGGTGTTCCCGACTAAAAAATTAAGACGCATCACAGTTTAGGCATGACCTTTTCGGCAAACAGCTTCATAGAATTGGCGACCTTGTCGTGGGGCATGGCGCCGACGTTGGTCCAGAGAATGAAATCATCCACGCCGGTGGCGGCTTTATATTCCTGCAAGCGATCAACCGCCTCTTCTGGGGTACCAAAGATGGCGAACTGGCTGCAAACGGCCTCATAGGTAAGGCCATCAACGATTTCACCTAACTGCAGATAACCTTTATAGCTCTCAGGAAATTCGGCGTGCTTGCGCTGTAGGCGGCCCATCATGTCGCCCATCATCGATTCGATGATTTTGTAGTAACTCATCATCGCCTGTTCGATGTCGCGACGGGCACGATCACCGTCTTCATCAATATAGAGTGGCAACAGCACTGGGGTCCGGTGGTTGGCTGGATCTTTACCGTGGGCTTGCAGCTGGGCATGAAACCCATCAACCGCCTGCTTGATCATCTCTTTAGGGGTGACCTGAGCGGGCAAAAACAGGTTGGTGCCATATTCAGCGGCCAACGCAAAGGTGTCCGGACTGAAGGCTGATACGAAGGTTTCTGGCCCGCCTTTTTGTAATGGCTTGGGCACCACTTCAACATCATCGATCTGATAGAACTCACCATCAAATGAAAAGCGGTCTTCGCTCCAGGCTTTTTTAATGATATCCAGGGTCTCGCGGAAGCAGGCCTTACTGGTTTCGATATCAACACCGAAATGGTCATAAATACCGGTCATGGGGTGACCACGACCAATGCCCCAGTCAACCCGGCCGCCGCTTAATATATCGAGGGTGGCGATTTCTTCAGCAAGGCGCAGCGGATGATTGATCGGCAGCACCGAGATACCGGTACCTAAACGAATATTTTCAGTACGCTGACTGGCCGCTGCTAATGCCAGCATCGGGTTTGGCATCACCGAATAACCGCGATTGAAATGCAACTCGGCTAACCAGAGACAGTCATAGCCAAGTTTGTCGGCAAGTTCGAGCTGATCCAGGTGTTCGTTATAAAGCGCTTGATCGGAACGATTGGCAGCACCCTGCATTTCATAAAAAAGGCCAAATTTCATCGAAAATTCTCCCCACTGATTGTTCTAAACGCTGCCAACGGCGAACTGCATGATCAGTAATTGACAGACCCGGCCGGCGATGATCAGATAGCCGCCCGCAAATGTAAACAGCGCGACTCAAAATACCAGCACAAAATCTAACAAACTTTAAAGTTAAAACGAGGAGAGAGCAGATGGCCACAGCCGGAGATAGCATCATTGATCAAATTGCCGATCGATGCGTGGAGAAATGTCAGGATTGGCCCTGGTTTACGGAAGATCTAACCCCAGGTAAAGCGCAGGCTTTTATGCTGCAACATTCGATTCGCAATCGACTTTATAGTGCCTCATGGCGCCCTGCGTGGATGAGCCGTTGCCCGGACCAGGCCATCGTGCGCAAAACCATCGGCCAGATGCTCGAAGAGCTGGTCTATGACGACAACATTCAGGCCGCACATACCAAGATTCTCTGGGAAATGGGCCGTAATGTTGGCTTGACCGATCAGCAGCTCACCGATGCCACACCGACGCCGATCGTCGACCTCTACTGCAACATCCAGGAAAACCTCTGCCGTAACCGGCACTGGATCATTGGCTGGCTATCCACTTCTATCGATGAATTCGTATTGGTTGCCCTCAACGGCAAGCAGGAAACCAATATGAGCTACAAAAAGTGGATGACGGATCTGGGTCTGACCGAAGAGCAGCTGTTTTTCTTCACTTATCACGAACAGGCCGACATGGAACATGCGGGTAAAAAGGTCTGGCGACCTCTGCAAAAGCATGTCACTAGTGACGAACTCGCTGCGGATGTATTAGCCGGTCTAGATACGGCGCTCAACGCTGCCACCCTGTTCTATAAAGGTGTTAGTGAGCTCGGCGAACAACTCGATGCGGCCGGCGCTTCATTGATCGCTGCTTAACCTTTAATCACAGGGCTTCAATGCCTTGACAGAACATTAGCCGAGCGCGAAGATCGACGGTTACATCGCAACTCAAAAGGGAGAGAGAAACGATGGCAACACCTGGTGACGATATTGTCGAAATAATTGCTGAACGCTGCGTTGCAGCGGCAGCTGACTGGACCTGGTTTCACGAAAAATTGACCCCGGGCCAGGCACAGGCATGGATGCTGCAGCACTCAATTCGCAACCGCATGTTTAGCTCGGTGTGGCGCCCGGCCTGGATGAGCCGATGCCCAGACCAGGCCATCGTGCGTAAAACCATTGGCCAGATGCTCGAAGAGCTGGTTTACGACAAGGGTATCGAAGCGCCTCATACCAAAATCCTTTGGGAAATGGGTCGCACTATCGGCCTCACCGACGAGCAACTCAACAACGCTCAACCGGTGCCCAAAGCAGACCTCTATAACAACGTCACCGAAAACCTCTGTCGTAACCGGCACTGGATTATCGGCTGGCTCTCAACCTCTCTGGAAGAGTTCGTGCTCACCGCTTATGAAGGTGAAACTAGCATGGACTATAAGAAGTGGATGCGGGACCTGGGTCTGACTGAAAAACAGATGTTCTTTTTTACCTATCACCAAATTGCTGATCTTGAACATGCTGGCAAGAAAGTCTGGCGGCCGATCCGTAACCATGTGACCACCGACGAGCTGGCCGAAGATGTACTAGCCGGACTCGACACCGCGCTCAACGCAGCGTCCCTGTTTTATGAGGGCATTAAGACCCTGGGTGATGAACTTGATGCCGCAGGCGTCTCGATTCCAAACGCCGCTTAAACAGACTTAAAATTGACAGCAAACCAAATTTTTTAAAGAGGAAATACCATGGCCACAGCTAGCGAAATTCAGGGCAACATTACCCAGATTCTTGACCAGGGCGCGGAAGCAGTTAACAAGGTCATTCTGGCTTATATCGCCAACCGTACTCCGGAACGTGACATGAACTGGCTCTGCCTGCAGATGGGCAAAGAGTTCGGTGCCATCATGCTGCATTCCGACAAAGCCAAAGAAGCGATTCGTAATGGTGCCGATGGCCGGGCTATGGATGCTTATTTTGAAACCGTGAAAGAAGAAGTTGCCCATTTCCAGGCCTACTACAACCTGGTCAATCGCACCATCGGCGAAGACACCGAAATCCCAGTGCCCGACGTTTATCGCTATGTGGTCGCCAATATCGAAGATGGCCAGATGTCCCTGGACGACTCCATGCTGGCGATGAAAGACCGCTGGCCTGAGCACCACAAATATTTATCAGGCCACGTGCCTTACATCAAAACTCAGCACCCCTGGGTCGCACAGATTTTCAGCGCTACCCTGGAAGGCGCTGCCGGCGGCTGGCACTGGTGCATGAGTCAGTTACCGCCTCATGATGATTTCTTTAAGCAGGCTGCCAAGCTGCAGGAAGGCATCGCTATCGACGAACTCGAACATGGTCCCGAAGAACTGGCCCAACTCTGCAATCAATATTCAGATGACTTTAACGTCGACCTGGAAGAACTCTATAACCAGCTGCGTCTGGCTCGTTGCCAGGAAGTGAAACAGCGCAATGAACAGTTTCTTGATCCATTAACCGAAGCCGAAGTTGAGGAGATTTGCCAATCGTTGATTGATGGCAGCCTCGACGGTTTCAATCTCTATCGCAAAGCAGCCTAATCAAAGGATTGATTAGCAACGCTGCGATGCACAGACTCATCCTAAGGAAACCAGGCCAATGAACGCACCCAGTAATCCGTTAAAAGATGTCTTCGAATGGCCAGCCGCCATTAACGAAGTTCCCAAAGAGGTCTTCTTAAGGGAAGACATCTATAAGCTGGAGCTGGAGAAATTGTTCTACGGTCCGGTCTGGCATCCGGTTGCCCATGTTAGTGAAGTGCCTAATGTGGGTGACTACAAAACCAGCTACCTCGGCGAAAAGTCGATTCTGGTGATTCACGGTGAAGATGGCCAGGTACGGGTATTTCAAAATGCCTGCACCCACCGTGGTACCGAGCTGGTGACCGGGTTTATGGGTAACAAAACCGAGTTCGAATGTCCCTATCATCGTTGGATTTTTGATAGCAAAGGCGACTTGCGGGTCTGCCCGGGTGAGGAAGATTTCCCAGAAGATTTCACTAAAAAGAAATTTGGCCTGGCTGAAATCACCACCGAAAATTTCTTCGGCCTGCTGTTTGTCACTCTGGACCCGGACAACGCGCCTACCCTGGAGTCCTACCTGGGTCGTACCGCAGAACATTTGCAGGCGGTCATGGGCGGTGATGGACGGCTAAAACTGATGGGTTACCAGAAGGTTATTTATAATGCCAACTGGAAAGCTTACCGGGATAACGACGGTTACCATCCGCCGTTATTACACGCCGCGTTTCGACTACTCAACTGGCAGGGCGGCAAAGGCTTCTGTGTGGTTGAGCCTAACGGCAACATCGCGCTGGTTTCCCAACTCAAGGAAGCCGCTAAAACTGGCTTTCTTAAAGATGAAAGCATTCTAGAATTTCGTGATGTTAATCCCGAACAGGGTTCCTACGTGGTAGCGCCGAGCTTGATGACCGTGGCCACCAAACATCTGGACATGATTAACCTGCGTTTCCCAATGCCCCGTGGGGTTGGCAAAACAGAAGTCCACTGGGCTTATTTTTCCCACGCGGACGACAGCGAAGAGATGGTCAAACATCGCCTCAACCAGTCATCCAACCTGCTGGGGCCAAGCGGCCTGGTGAGCCTGGAAGATGCGGCTGTGTTCCATCGCATTCAACGTGCGGCCACCACATCGCCAAAGAACTCTTATTTCCTCAAGGGTATTGTTGAAGGCTTTGACGCCGCCAATGGCGCCCAAAATGATGAAGTCGCCAACACTGTGTTCTGGGAGTACTACCGTAAAACCCTCGGTTTCCCACGCACTGAAGCTCAAAATAACTAGCATTGGTTCCGCCGGGTCAGCACCTGCTGCTGACCCGGTAGTTTTTAAGCTACAGTAAAACAATAAACCCAAGTAACAAAACCACCAGTCTCAATCGAATAACAGCGCCAGCGGCAATTATCGTTTTGTGAAGGTTGTTCGATCATGGAACCATCGCCAAACCAGTTCCAGTACCCTGGTTAAAGAGAACCCTGTTCTCAACGTGATGAGTAGAAGCCCCGACCCGTTTTCCGGAGAAGCAAAATTAATGAATGCCCCGACACCTCCCGCTGACCTAAACACCTGTCAGGTTGACTGGCCCGATGGCTTAAACAGCGTGCCCAGTAGTATTTTCAGTCGGGAAGATGTTTACCAACTCGAACTCGATAAGATTTTTTACGGCCCGCTCTGGCACCCGGTGGCCCATGAGAGCGAAATTGCCGAACCCGGCGATTTTAAAACCTTTCAGATTGGCGAAGTGCCGATCATTATCAACCGCGATATGGATGGCAAGTTCCACACCTTCCTCAACGTCAGTACCCATCGCGGGACGTTGGTAGAAACCAAAAACTCCGGCACTCGCCGCAACTTTAATTGCCCGTATCACGGCTGGGGCTGGAACAGCGCCGGAGACCTGACCGCCTGCCCAAATTCGGAAGACTTCCCTGCTTCTTTCAAAAAGGAAAATTACAGCCTCAAACAACTCCGTTGCGAGTCATTCGAGGGACTGCTATTTGCTACCTTTAGCGACGATACGCCACCGCTTCACGAATGGCTCAGCGGCGTCGCCGGTCCGCTTAAATATGCGCTCGGTGACGGCGAACCCCTGCAATTTCTGGGTTATCAGAAGACCACCTATGCATCGAACTGGAAAACCTACCGCGACAATGACGGCTACCACGTGGCCCAGCTCCACGCCGCTTTTCGCCTGCTCAACTGGCAGGGTGGCCAGGGCGAACAGGTGGTCGATGCACAGGGCAACATGAGCGTGGTTGCAGAACTTAATGTCGCCGCTGCCGGCAATTTTCTAAAAGACCCGAGCGTGGTTGAGTTCCGTGGCTCAGACCCGAGCAGGGGTGCCAATATTATTGTCACCAATCCGGTCACCCTGACCACACGGCACATGGATATGTTCAACATCCGTTTCGTGATTCCCCGCGGTGTCGACAAAACCGAAGTCCATTGGGCCTACTACGCAAAGCAGTCCGACGACGCCGAGATGGTGCGCCACCGAGTGATGCAGTCCTCCAACGTGCTGGGTCCGAGTGGTTTGGTCAGCCTGGAAGATGCCGCCGCCTTTAGTCGTATTCAAGCTACCGCCAAGGTTGACGGGGTTTCCCGGTTCATGAAAGGTATTGGCGATGAAAATGCTCTATCTGATAAAGCCAGCCAGAACGACGAGACCGCTAACATGATCTGGTGGAATGATTACCGCGAGCGGATGGGATTTGCTCATCCTGCACCGAGAAAATTTTAGGACTGGATGGCGTTAAAAACGGATAGAGACGCGCCGCTGAACGATCTAGACATCGAAGAACCTTGAGGAGGAGAGTTATGAGCTATCACTACAATCCACTGGTTAATAACCAGTTTCCAGAAATAAAAGAGCGCTACGACACCATCAATCCAGCGACCGGTGAAGTCATCGGCAGCGTGCCAGAATGTGCCAGCGTAGTTGAAGAGGCGGTCGCTGGTGCCAAAGCCGCCCAAAAGCAGTGGGCCCAGGTGCCACTGTTTGGCCGTATTGCCAAGGTTGGCGAAATTGCCGCCTTGCTAGAAAAGCATGGCCAGGAGCTGGCCGAACTGGATATCCTCGACACCGGTAGTCCCCGCCATGTAATGGAAGCCGACACCAAATTTGCGGTGCAACTATTGCGCTTTCAGATGGGGCTTGCTCCCCAGGTAATGGGCAAAGGTGGCGATCGCTGGACCGGCGATAATATTCATTTCACCCTACCCCAGCCCTACGGCGTGGTGGCAAGGTTTTGTGCCTTTAACCACCCGCTGATGTTCAGCATCATGCGCATCGCAGCACCGCTGCTGATGGGCAATTCGCTGATTATTAAACCATCCGAATTTACCAGCCTGAGCACCCTGCGCATGGGTGAACTGCTGGCACCGATTCTGCCACCTGGACTGATCCAGATTCTTACCGGCGGGATCCCGGTTGGCGAAGGTATCGTTGGCCACAAGGACATTAAACGTATCACCCTCACCGGCGGCAAAAATGCCGCGTTGGCATTTTATGGCGTGGCCGCTAAAAACGGCCATATCAAAGATTTCACCTTCGAGCTTGGCGGCAAAAACCCGATGGTGATCTACCCGGATGCCAACACCGAGCAGGCCTTTAAATCTGCGGTGCATGGTATGAACTTTTACCAGACCGCCGGTCAGAGCTGTGGTTCGACTACGCGGATCTTTATTCACCGCTCGATCTATGAAGAAGGTAAAAAAGCCATTAAGGCCGCCTGCGAAGCGATCAAAATCGGTGACCCGCAAGATCCCAAAACCTTGATGGCGGCGGTATCCACTACTAGCCAGTTCGAAAAGGTAATGCATTACATCAATGTATCCAAAGACGAAGGCCTGCCACTGCTGACCGGCGGCGCACGGCTGACCGAAGCGCCTTTTGATAAAGGCTATTTCGTGCCGCCGACGGTGTTTTATGACGTCACCCCAGAACATACTCTGTTCCGCGAAGAAGTGTTCGGGCCTGTACTGGCGCTGATTCCCTGGGACGACGAAGAGGAAATGCTGGCCTGCGTGAATGAAGTCGAATATGGCCTCACTGCTAGCGTCTGGACCCAGGATATCGACCGGGCCATGGACCTGGTGCGCCACTTTGAAGCTGGCACCGTCTGGATCAACGGCAGTACCAAGCACTTTCCTGGCTTTGGCTTTGCCGGCGCTAAGAATTCCGGGGTCGGCTCAGAAGAAAACCTCGAAGAACTCGCCTCCTTCACTCAAATGAAGGCGGTGCATTATTTTGGCGCTCAAGGGCGCAAAAACGTGGAGATTGGACTCGGATGAACGCACCTACAAAATGTGACGCACTGGTACTGCCCGACTATAACCAACCGCTGGAAGTTCGTAGTTTCGACGTTCCTGAGGTTGAAGATGGCGGCATCATTGTCAAAATTGACCGGGCCACCATCTGCGGCACCGATCACCACATCACTCTCGGCGTGCTGGCACCGATCTCAAAAACCCCCTGCATTCTCGGCCATGAAATGGTCGGCAAAATTGAATCCCAGGGTAAAGGCCGCGAAACCGACGTGGCTGGCACACCCATTACTACTGGCGACCGGCTGATCTGGGCTTACGCCTACTGCGGAAAATGTTACTACTGTGCGGTGGCCCAGCAACCAACCCTCTGCACCGATTTCACCCCTTATGGTTATGCAGACTCCACCGTGCATCCGCACATCATTGGGGGCTTTTCGCAGTACAACTACATATTGCCGGACTGCCATGTGGTCAGGGTGCCTGATGAAGTGCCTAGCCACTGGGCCTCATCGGCCAGCTGTGCGCTGCGTACCATCATG
>JAESTY010000202.1 GCA_016763355.1 Immundisolibacteraceae bacterium | reverse complement strand
GATGAAAGATCAGGTGATGGCTAAAAAGGTAAGACCTACCTATCGATAAGTCTGCTGGGGTCTCGGGCTCATAATGAAGCCGAAGATTTGATGAGACCGATAGGTGCGAATTCCATCAGGGCCAGGGGTGTAGACAACCTCACATAAAGGCCGGATAGTTGGGAGCAACCTTTTCTCTTGAACCCGAGTTTTTATCTTGCAATACGGGGCAGACCATATGTGACCCACAGCCTGTTGAATGTCGGCGATCGGACGATTGAGGTGCTCGATATTGAGTGGAAATAGGATTAGCGAGACAAGTCCGGCGAATTTCACGCCTTAGCTAAAAAGGAAGCGTTGATATGGAAAACTCGATTCCCAACCAGAGTCCGCTTGCACAGATGCTAGCAACCGCCGCAGGCAGGTTTGGTTCACGCGAAGCACTGGTCTGCATGACCTCCAACCGCCGATTTAGCTTTGCAGATCTGAACCACCGAGCCAACCAGCTGGCGAACTTGATGGCCGCTGAGGGTTACCGGAAAGGCGACGTGGTTGCGATGCTCAGTTCTAACCGAATCGAACTGGTTGACTGGTATTTCATGCTAGCCAAATCCGGGATTGTTGGCATACCAATCAATTACCGGCTTTCAGCTGACGATATCACCGGGCTTATTGGCAGCATGGGCGCTACCGGACTGCTGTTTGAAACTCGCTTTAATGATCTGGTTGATCAGGTGAGGCCGGCCAGTCTTGGGTTGCGTCTACTAATGGGGTTCGGTGCCGAAATCCCCGACTACGCTATTGATTATGATCAGCGCCTGGCGCAGAGCGAGGGATCTGAACCGATGCTGGCGGTCGAGCAGGGAGAACCTTTCTATTTTAATTTAACCTCTGGAACCACGGGTCTGCCTAAATCTTACGTGCTTAACCATCAAAGCAATTTGACCGGTTCCCAGTCGATGGCTGAGGGTCATGACCTGACTGAACAGGATACGGTGCTGACCGTTTTCCCGGCGTTTGGCCGGGTCGGTTTTGCCTGGATTGCAGGCGCTATTTTTGCCGGTACGCGCAATGTTTTGCTTAATTTCTCTGCGCCAGAGGCGCTTGGGGTTATTCAGAGTGAAGCTATCACCATCACCAACCTGGTGCCGACCATGGCGGCGATGATGATGGCCGAACCAGACCTGGAAAATTATGATCTGAGTTCGCTGCGCGGTATTGTCTTTGCCGGAGCTCCGTTACCAGCCCCGATACGGGAACGAACCCGCGAACTGCTCTGCCCAAACCTTTATGAGTATTACGGCATGCAGGAAATCGGTATTGTCACGCTGAGTAAACCCGCTGAAAAACTGGCGAAGCCAGATTCAGTGGGTCGGCAGATCGAGAGAGCTGAAGTAAGGGTGATCGATGACCAGGGTGCGGATCTACCGGTGGGCGAAGTCGGTCATATCATCGCTCGCTCACCCTCGGCGACCGACAGCTATTACCAGAACCCGGAAAAATCTGCGCAAACCTTTCGTGATGGCTGGGTTCACACCGGTGACCTGGGTCGGTTTGATGCCGAGCGCTTTCTTTACATTGCGGGCCGCGATAAGGACATGATTATCACCGGTGGTCAGAATGTATTTTCGTTAGAAGTCGAAGAGGTGATCCTTGGACTCGACACCATTGCCGAGTGCGCGGTGATTGGGCTAGCGGACGAACTCTGGGGAGAAAGGGTCACGGCTATCATCGTTGCGGCAGCTGGCAGCCAGGTCTCTGAGCAGCAGATTATTGCTCACTGCAAGTCAACGCTCGCCGGTTTTAAGGTGCCTAAACAGGTAGTGTTTCAGGCAGAGCAGCTACCCCGAACACCCACCGGCAAAGTTACTAAATTTGTGCTGGTCGATCGTTATCAGTAGCGCCACTGCCAACTGCACGAGTTCTGGGGTCAACCCGCCATTGAATAGCCACCGCTGACACTCAGTACCTGACCGGTAATGTGACCGGCTGCTAGCTTCGATGACAAGAACACCGCCGCATTGGCTATATCCTGAGGCTTGCCAATTTTTTTCAGCGGCATGGCTCGGGCAACTTTCTCTAGCTGGTCTGGGGTAAACATCGCATCTCGGTCGGACCACATGCTGTTATCGCTGACTGCCTCATCGGCATCGGGCATGGTAACGCCCGGACAGATCAGGTTGGCGCGAATACCGTAGCGACCATTTTCTTTGGCGATGGTTTTCATGAAACTGTTCACAGCCGCTTTCATACCACCATAGACCGCCTCGCGGGGCTCGCCCTGACGACTGGCGTCGGAGCTAATGCAAACCAGGGAACCTTCGCCCTGCTCGATCATGATCGGCAACAAGGTCTGGGTCAGGTTAAGCACGCTGACGAAATTGATCTGGATAATTTTCTGCCAGAACTCCGGTGTGGTTTCGGTGAAAAACATCAGATCATCCCAACCCACTGCGTTAACCAGGGCGTGGACGCCGCCATAGCTATTAGCTTTGGCGACCATGGCCTGAACAGCCTGCAGATCGGTAACGTCGGTTTTGACTACTTGTACGGCCTGGGCACCAAGGGCCAGAGCAGTCTCGGCAACCTGTTCGGCGAGGGTGCTATCCAGGTCTGCAATAGTTATCTTTGCGCCTTCTGCGGCAAATCCGAGGGCAATAGCCCGGCCAATGTTTGATGCAGCGCCTGTGACGATGACCGATTTGCCAGCTAGTTGGGTATCCATGTCGATAAACTCCTCTTATGTGAATTAGGAAATGCTGTGTAGTACTTGATCGGGGTGGTCCACACAACAGTGTTTTATTTGCGCTGTCCGCTGACGCATTGTTGGCGGGTGACTATACTCGTTCCGTTACGATGGAATTATCATCGACTATTAAATAATAGTGAGCATGTTCGGGCGCACCACTGTGCCAAAGCTTTATTGGGAGAGGCTTGTATGGAAATTATTTTGCCAGCATCACGGGTAGACAGCTGTCGTTCTACCGGTGACTGGAGTGACCGACTGCTGACCGACTATCTCGATGACAACCGAAATCGTGATGCGGACGCGGTGGCGATTGTTGATAACAACAGTGGTCGCGGAACTCGACTGTCGATGACCCATGGCGAACTCAGTGAACAGGTTGATCGCATCGCACTGGGGCTGGCTCGGCTTGGTGTTGAGGTCGGTGATGTGGTGGCGTTTCAGCTGCCGAACTGGTGGCAGTTTGTGGCGATTCACCTGGCTTGTGTGCGTATTGGTGCGGTCAGTAATCCGTTAATGCCGATATTCCGCCAGCGTGAATTGGGCTTCATGCTTAAGTTTGCCGACGCTAAAGTGGTGATTGTCGCAGAGCACTTCCGTGATTTTGATTATCCAGCAATGATCGATTCGATATCAGCTGATCTGCCTGCGATGCAGCATCTGCTAGTGATCGGTGATGATGGCGACGGCAGTTTTGAACGTGAATTATTGCAACCAATTGCTGATCGCAAAGCAGTGGAAGCGCTTTATGCCGAGCGCGGCCACGATGCCAACCGGGTGATGCAACTGCTATACACCTCGGGCACCACCGGTCAGCCCAAGGGCGTGATGCAGCCATCGAACACCCTAATTTTTGGCACTCGCGAATATATTCAAGCGCTTAAACTCGATAGTGATCTGGTCTGTTTGATGGCCTCGCCTCTGGCCCATCAAACCGGCTTTATGTATGGCCTGATGCTGTCGGTGATGCTTGGCGTGCCCCTGGTATTACAGGATGTCTGGGATGCTAATCGGGCCTGGGAAATCATTGCCGAGGAAGGCGTTACCTTCACCATGGGGGCGACACCCTTCTTGAGTGATCTAGCCAGCGCCAGCGCCCGTGAGAAATTACACGACGGTACCTTTAAAACCTTTGTTTGTGGCGGTGCGCCTATCCCTGAGGTGCTGCTCGAGCAGGTTACAGAATTAGGCATTAACGCTTACGCTGGTTGGGGTATGACCGAGTGTGGTGTGGTCACCCTGAGTAAACCTGGCGATACCCTGGCGCAAATTTTGGGTAGTGACGGCAGTGCGCTGCCTGGCACGGCGGTGAAAGTAGTTGATGAGCAGGGCCAGGCTCAGCCGGCCGGCACCGAAGGCGATTTATTGGTCGGTGGTGGTACCAATTTTGTCGGTTATTTAAAACGTCCTGAGGCTTACGACCATGACGACGATGGCTGGTTTAAAACCGGTGATCGAGCAGTAATGGATGCGAATGGTTATATCCGTATTGCTGGCCGCACCAAGGACATTATTATTCGTGGCGGTGAAAACGTACCGGTAGCTGAGGTCGAAGGATTGCTCTATCGTCATCCGGCGATTGCCGATGCGGCGGTGGTGGCGATGCCGGATCAACGTTTAGGTGAACGCGGCTGTGCATTTGTGACCCTCAAGCCTGGTGAATCTCTGAGTTTTAAAGCCATGCAGGGCTATTTTGAAGAGCAGCAGATGGCGCGCCATTACACCCCGGAGCGGCTGGAGATTCTGGCGATAATGCCGCGTACTGCCACTGGCAAAATTCAGAAGTTTCAACTTCGAGAACAGGCCAGTCAGATGCTGCCCGATGATTCATTACGATAAATAACAAAACTAAAAAAACACTGGGAGTTTAGTGTCGATTATTAATCAGTTGACGGGCAGAACCACCGTCACTTCAAGTGCGCGTCTGGCGCAAAGCCTGCTGCGTCAATATGCAGATTATCAGCATGGTAATGGTCTGGTGGTCTGGCAAACCCCAGATGTATTGCCCTACGAGGCCTGGTTGCAGCGTTGCTGGCAGCAGGCTCAGGACGAGGGTTTCGCTACCGCGGATCGGCTGCTTAGTGATGCGGAGGAACGCTTGCTGTGGCAGCGGCTGATTGGCGAAAAAGCCCCTGGACTGCTTGATATTCAACAGACCGCCCAGAGCGCACGCCAGGCCTGGCAGTTGTTGCAGCAGTGGCGGATTAGCAGTCGAGAACTTGATGGTCCGGTTAGCGCAGATGTCAGCGCATTCCAGGGTTGGGCCCAGCAGTACGCGACCCTGCTGCGGGATAACCGCTGGCGCGAACAGGCTGGCTGGTCTGCAGATCTGGCTAATCCAGAGTTGTTGCAGCAATTAATGTCGTTTTGGGCCGGTAATGGCGGCGAGTCGGCGGTAGCCCAGTTCTGCTTTGCCGGGTTTGACCGCTTCACTCCCGTACAGCGCGCGCTGCATCAAACCCTGCAGCAACTAGGCTGTGACCTACTGATTCCTCGCTGGAGTGACGATGATGATGGTTTTGAGCAGCAGTCCGGTGAATCGACCGCGATAGTCTGCCGAACCGCAACCGATGATCAGCAGGAGCTGCTGGCTGCCGCAGTCTGGGCGCGACAGCGGTTAGCTGAATTTCCAGGTCAGCGTCTGGCGATCGTTATTGCTGACCTGATGCAACGGCGTAAGCAGATAGACGCAACTTTTCAACGAATTTTTCACCCCCGCCAGCTAGTCGGTGCTGAAGCAGCAACCTCCACCGACTATGCGATTGCGATTGGCGAGCCACTGGCTGAATACCGGCTGGTCTCTGATGCGCTACAACTGCTGAATTTGCTGAGCTGGAAAATTCCGCTGGAGCGGCTTACTGACGTTTTATTAAGCCCTTTTATTGGCGGTCCAGATAGCCGTGATCAGCGCGCCGAGCTTGATCTGGCGTTACGTGAGCTTAATAAACTGCAGCTCGGACCGGGTGAACCGCAAAACCTGATTGGCTCTGGTAAGTATCGGGGAATCCGCAAGGTAGATTTACCGACTCTGGCTGGGCGTTTTGAGGCATCTCACGCGCTGCTACAAACCGCCTCTGGCAGAAAGGTCCCTAGTGGCTGGACCAAACTATTTGTTGAACAGCTCCAGCTCTGGGGTTGGCCTGGGGGTCAGCCCCTGAGTAGCGATCTTTATCAGACCTTAAGTGCCTGGCAGGATCTACTGGCGCAGTTTGCTGGCATGGATCGTATCGCCGGGGAGTTAGATCTTGCTGCTGCGCTGCGGCTGTTGAAGCAATTGGCCGGCCAACGTCGGTTCCAACCGCTCAATAGCGATGCAACCGTGCAGCTACTGTCGAATATTGAGCCCTGGCCAGCTCAGTTCGACGCCATCTGGGTGGTGGGTCTTGATGATCGTCAGTTTCCATCGCCTCAGAATAGCAACCCGTTCTTGCCGTTACCGTTGCAGCGTCAGTTTGATATGCCTGGTAGTTCTCCGGCCTGGAGCCTGCGGGCCGCCCGAGGTGAGATCGCCGGATGGCAGGTAAGCGGTGCAGAGTTGATGATCAGTTATAGCCGGGGTGGTGAGGCCGGTGAACGGTCGCCAACCGCGTTACTGGACTGGAGTAACAGTGAGTTGATAACACTTGAAAAGGTGTCGCCAGCCGAATTGATTTTTGCTGCCGGCCAGGCAACACCTGGTCAACAAAGTTCGCTTGAATACTATGCGGATGCAGTAGGTTTGGCACTGCCTGAGCAGGTTACGGCCAAAGGTGGAGCTGGACTATTTCAGGACCAGGCGGAATGTCCATTTAAGGCTTATGTGCGGAAACGGTTGCGAACTAGTGAGCCCAATGAGCCAACCCCCGGGCTTGATGCGATGCAGCGCGGTAGTTTGATGCATCAGGCACTGGAGTATTTCTGGCGTGACCTGGGCAATAGCGAAGCGCTGCGGGCGCTTAACGATGAGCAGCGAGAACAGAAGGTTGTTAAGGCAGTTTCAGCGGCGGTGGCGGATGGGGTTAAAGAATATTCTGCGCTCGGTAGTGGGGTCGATCAGCGCCTCGAGCAACAGCGCTTACAAACTCTGTTGCAGCGCTGGATAGTGGAAGAGTTAAAGCGTGAACCTTTCACCGTTGAGGGGTTTGAGCAGCAGGTAGAGGTAACGGTTGCCGGGTTGTCGGTGAGGGGCCGGATTGATCGGGTCGACAAACTGGCGGATGGTCGTCAGGTGGTGATTGATTATAAGAGTGGTGAGGTCAGTCGTAATCAGTGGTTTGATCGACGCCTGGTGGCACCGCAGTTGCCGCTTTATCAGCGTCAGTTTGATCAGCCGGCCGGTATTGCGGTTGCGCAACTTAAGCCTGGCAAGTTGGGATTTGTGGAGGCCGGCGAAGGCGGGCTATCACCGAATAAACGCAAAAATAGTAGCGACGAACCGGCCTGGTCCGAATTGCGCCAGATCTGGTCTGACCAGCTCGATGGGCTCGCTGGTGAGTTTCTTCGAGGCGAGGCTGGGGTCACGCCGCACAAGGAAACCGTGTGTCGTTACTGCGAGCTGCAGCTGGTATGTCGAATTGGTGAATTGGCAAATCATCAGGATGATGCTGGGAGCAATGGCCCATGAGTCAGCCAACTGATTTTCGGGTTAGAGAGCAGTCCCTGGACGCTGATGGTTCATTTACTGTCCAGGCCCCGGCAGGATCTGGTAAAACCGAATTATTGATTCGTCGCTACCTAACGCTTTTAAATAGAGTTGAGCAGCCAGAGCAGGTTCTGGCGATTACTTTCACCCGAAAAGCAGCGACAGAGATGCGGGCTCGGGTAGTGGAGCAGCTTCATCAGGCCGAACAACCATCACCGGATGATCCATTCCAGGCAGCCGGCTGGCAGCTGGCTCGAGCGGTTCGTGACCGAGATTCTGAACTGCAGTGGGGGTTGATTGAGCAGCCCAGTCGCTTACGGATTCAGACCATCGATTCCCTGAGTCAGGGCCTTAATCAGGCGTTGCCGTTACTGGCAGGTAGTGGAGTACGTCTGGCACCCAGCGATAATCCTGTTTTGTTATATCGCCAGGCGGCTCGGGAGTTATTAGCCGGGCTGGGGGCAGACTCTCCTTGCAGCAAAGAGTTGATCACCCTGCTGCAGCACCTGGACAATCGTCGGAGCCAGCTGGAAGATCTGCTAGTGCAGATGCTGGGTCGTCGTGATCAGTGGTTAAAAGCTTTGCCCCATCCGCAGCAGTTCGATCAGTTTCGTCTGCAGATGGAAATGAGTCTTGAGCGGCTTTGTGTGACCCAGTTAAAGCAATGGCAACAGCAGATGCCGGGTCAATGGCTGGCTCAACTCGATGAACTTGCCAACTATGCCGCTGATAATCTAGCCGTTGATAAACCTGAGCTAGCTGCTGGATTGAAACAGCCAGCGGATGGTCTGGCTTCTGCAACGGTCCTAGAGCAGATGCGCTATTGGTGTGCGGTTGCTCAGCTACTTCTTAAGGTCGATGGTAACCCTCGAAAAACCGTCGACAAAAGGGCCGGTTTCCCGGCTGGTAAGGGTGAACCTCAGCAGCGTAAAGCAGACATGGTTGAACTGCTAATCGGTTTTACTGAGACGCCTAAAGCGGTCGCTGCGTTACAGGCGCTGATTGGATTACCAGAACCGCAACTCAGTGATGAAGACGCTGAACTGATCAGAGCCATGGTGGTAGTGCTTCACTACGCGGCAGCAGAATTAATACTGGTGTTTCAGGCGCGAAGCGAAGGCGATTTTGCTGAATTATCGCTGCGAGCCTTGCAGGCGCTCAGCGATGAGCATGGGCCCACTGATCTGGCGCTGGCGCTGGATTATAAAATTCAACACCTTTTGGTTGATGAATTTCAGGATACGTCCTGGCTACAGATTCAGTTGATCGCACTGCTAACAGCCGGTTGGCAAGCCGGCGATGGCCGCACGCTGTTTCTAGTTGGTGATCCGATGCAGTCGATTTATCGATTTCGTGAGGCCGATGTTGGTTTGTTTTTGCGGGTGCGTGAGCATCCGATTGGCGACCTGAAACTCGAACCACTGACCTTGAGTGCGAATTTCCGTTCAGACCGAAGCCTGGTTGAGGCGAATAACCGGCTGTTTGCGGAGCTGTTTCCGGCGACGAATGATATTAATAGCGGCGCAGTGAGTTTTTCTGCCTCTGAGACCGCCCGAGTTGGCGATGATAAGTCGAATTTGTATTGCCATGGTTTTGATTTAGAACAGGGCCGGGTGGCTGAAGCGCAACGGATTATTGAGCTGCTGGGTGAGCAGAGTGATGGCGATGCGATTCTGGTTCGGAGTCGGCCGCATCTTGTGCAGCTTTTGCCGCTATTAAGAGCCAGTGGTATTCGATTTCAGGCGGTGGAGTTAGAACCCCTAGCTAGAAATGGTGCGGTGCTGGATTTACTGGCGATAGCGCGGGCACTGCTGCATCCGGCGGACCGGGTCGGCTGGCTTGCGCTACTGCATGGCCCCTGTGTTGGTATTAGCCTTGCTGATTTAACCTTGCTGTTAGATAGATCGGGGCCGCGGCGGGCGGTGGCGGATCTGTTGCAGGAAACCCTGGCGACTGCAGAACTGTGCCAGCAATTCTCCGAATCAGGTCTGCAGCGGTTGGTTGAATTTAATAATCATTATCAACGTCTGTCTGCAAACCTGGCGCTGCGGTTAGGAAGCAGGGTAGAACAGCTCTGGTTGTCCTTATCTGGCCCTGCGCTGGTATCTGGTGCGAATGACCTGGCTGATGCGGACCGTTTTCTGAATTTGCTCGACCAGGCTCAGCGCTCGGGTCAACTGCTGAGTGTTGAAGGCCTGCAGGAACTGGTAGCGGGTGCATATTCCAGCAGCGGTGGTCTGGATGATTCAACCTTGCAGGTGATGACCATTCACAAGTCGAAAGGCCTGCAATTTGACCGGGTGTTTATTCCTGCTCTGGAAAAAGGTGGTCGGGCAGATGAGGCGCCACTGTTGGCCTGGGAGGGACACTCGACAATCTCCAGCGACGCAGAATTTTTGCTGGCACCAATCAGGTCTTCCTACGATAAACATCACCCTATTTATCAGTACATTCAGAGCCTGGAGAAACAGCGGGTCAAGCAGGAGCAACTACGGCTGCTATACGTTGGATTCACTCGGGCCCGTTATCAGGTGCATCTATTTGCATTACTAAAGGTCGATGACGAGGGTGATGTCAGGGAACCCAAATCCGGTTCGTTACTAGCGCCGCTCTGGCCGCAAATCGGTAACCGTTTTATCGACTCGCTGGAAAATAGAATCGCAGATGATGCTGTTGAAGCTGTGCCGAATCCAGATAACAGCCCTGAAAATTTATTGACCTGGCGGCGGTTAAAGCCTGACTGGGTTGCGCCGTCACTGCCTGAATCTTTAGGCGCCGGCCGCCAGGTTGACGTGGGCGGTGATGGTGAGGCGATTGAGTTTTCCTGGGCCGGTGAAACTGCCCGAGTCATCGGCCTGGTGGTGCATCGTCATCTGTGCCGGCTCAGTGAGCTAACTGACACCGATTGGGACGAATACATCGCCAGGACGGCGCATTTGATTGAACATCAGCTTGCTCAGCAAGGGGTTGCTGCTACAGAAGTTGCTAAAGCCTCTGGCGTCGTTCTCGACACGCTGAACCGGGCGGTGATTGATGGCCGCGGTCGCTGGATACTGGCAGGAGGCAGTCAGAACCAGAGTGAATATGCGTTGACCTGGTTTCGTCAGGGTCGGCCAATCAATCTGGTCATTGATCGAACTTTTATCGATGGCGATGGTTGTCGCTGGATAATTGATTACAAAACCGGCTATCGCAGCGGCGGCGATATCGACGGCTTTCTTGATCAGGAACAGTTGCGTTACGCACCACAATTGCAGCGTTATGGGGAAATGATGCAGCAGACTGGCGAACAGAGGATTAAAATGGGGCTCTATTTTCCCCGTATTGGTGGCTGGCGTGAGTGGGAATTTGGTTAAACCCAGGTTGAATCCAGGTGCAGGTTTGGTCATAGCCGGTAATGCCAGCAACAATGCCGATGCGCTGGAAATCAACTTACAGAATAAATGGCCGATAGATAGGCCGATAACGGCTAATAAGAACCGCTTAGTTGGTCCCTACAGATAAGGATAGAGGACATGGTAGAAGAAGGAACAAACGAAGCCATCAGTACCCTGCAAAAGGCGCTGTCGATAAACCGCGATAAAAACCAGTACGGCACTATTGTTGAAATAGGTGCGGGTCAGGAGGTTGCGCGACACTTCTTTCAGGCTGGTGGTGCTTCTGGCACTATCGCCAAAACCATGTCTGCTTACGACATGCAGTTCAGTGATGCGATCTACGGGGGCGAGTCGACTGGTCGCTACGTTAGCCGTGGCCGGGTTAAAAGCATGCTCCAGAAGGAATATGGGCTGCTGATAGAACGGCTCGAAGGTCATCGTTCCAGGAATACCCAGTACTTTGCTTATGCGGCCACGATTGCTACTCGCCCAGCGGAAGAGGGTGGCGGCCAGGGCTGGGTTGGGGTGCAGTTACAGCTCTACCCTGGGGCTCCGCCGAGCAATATTATTCTGCATATCCGGTTGCTCGATAGCGAAATTCACGCCCAGCAGCAGGCGCTTGGTGTGGTTGGGGTTAACCTGGTATATGCGGCCTATAACCTTTACCGCGACACCACCGCGCTGATTGAATCACTGAAAGATAATCTTGGTGTCACTCGCATTGAGATCGACCTGATTCACTTTGAGGGACCTTATTTTGAGGAGATTGAAAATCGTCTCGAGAACCTTTACCTGATTCAGAGTGGACTGACGCGGGCCATTTTGTTTGATCAAAGTGGCCAGGTGGTGATCCCATCGGATACTTTTTTTCGTAAGGATATTCTGGCGATTCGAGGCTCTTTTCGGCCGGTTACCAATGTCAATGTCGATATGATCGAATGTGGTCTGAATCAGTTTTTACAGATCGATGAGGTTGAAGAGCGTAATGTGATGGTGCTGGCTGAAATCACCATGAATACGGTGGTCTCCGGCGGAAAAATCGATTCTAATGAGTTTCTGGCGCGGGTTGATATGCTCAATTCTCTGGGCTATACGGTGCTGATTTCCGATTATCTGCGTTACTTTCGATTACGGGCATTTTTTCGGCGCTTTACGCAGAAGCAGATTGGCATCGTACTGGGTGTGCCTAATGTCCGCGATATCTTTAATGAGAGCTACTACGATGGTCTCGAAGGCGGCGTACTTGAGGCATTTGGTAAGTTGTTTCCAGATCATACGCGACTCTATGTCTACCCCTCAAAAACCCCTGACGGCGACGGGTTGATTACCGCAGACAACCTTGAACTCGGTGGAGAAATGGAGCTGCTTTATAAACATATGACCAGTAATGGGCTGATCCTGCCATTAACCGGTGTTCATGAAGAGCTATTAGGTATTTTCTCCCGAGATATTCTTAAGCAGGTCTCATTTGGTCGCGGTGAGTGGGAATCTCAGCTACCAGAATCGGTTGCTGAAATGATAATCGAACGACGCCTGTTCAAATTTGATACTGCTTGAATGAAGCTATGCCGGCGACTCGTGCTCGGCTGTTTTTTCCTAATCAGTTGGCCAATTCAGGCTGTTGAATTTCTGCCGGTCGATTTCCTGAATCTTATTGAGGAGCCACTGCAGCAACGGTTGATTCGGTTTCAAAAGGACCCTGGCGGTCTGCGTCCTTTTAGTAGTGATGGTTGTAGTGGTGGGCTTTCGACCGGTTGGTTGATGGTCAGTCAGGTGTTATCGCCGATAAACGTTGATTTGAACTCGTCACCGTCATGGCAACACTGTTGTGTTGATCATGATCAGCTCTACTGGAAAGGTGGCGGCGAACACGGCAGTGCTGAGCGCCTAAATGCGGATCAACAGCTGCGGGCCTGCGTACTGGCCACCGGTCAGCAGGTTCTGTTGAAAATCGAAGATACTTCTGACTCCAAATCGGGCCCTGCAGTTGAAGTTCAGCAACAGATCGAGACACAGCTGCAGCGGTTAATGCCAGTGGTCGCTGAGTTGATGTATCAGGCTGTTCGTTCTGGAGGACTGCCCTGCAGTGGGCTGTCCTGGCGCTGGGGCTATGGATGGCCGCAATGTGGAGTCGGCGAGAGCGATCCGAGTTCGGAAAATGAGTGATTGTTGAGAAATTTAATTCGACTCAATTATTTTAACCATCTGATTTCTATCGCACTTTGGCGTCCGATTAATACTTCATCAAGGTTTTCGGGTATTTTGGCCGTATCAGCTGAAAGCGGGATTCTGCCGGCCATCAACTCCGCGAAGTGCTGGGGGTGTAACGGTAGTTGATCGGGTTTGGCGTAGCCAGCGGGATAAACAGGTTGTCCATTAGTTGGAAGATATTTATCGGTTGCGCCAAGGGTGTGCATCAGTTCGTGGGCGATAATGACCTGGTTGCTACCGCGTTGGTTATTGTCCGCAAAAGCATTGATTAGCGCATAACCACCATTTCTGATACCGACTGAATGCCTCAGACTGCTTTGTATTTCAGGGTCGTGATAGAGCACAAAAAGTTGAATATCCGCGGATGGACCTTCGAAAGTATCTTCTACGCTAGACCACCAGCGGGTTTTCAAACTCCACCAGATGATTGCTAGCGTGCCGCCACTGGGTGGCACTGGCGGTAAAGAGGTGATTTCAGGAGCTAGTTTGATGGCTATTGGGTTGCTTAACGGTAAGCCGAACACTTCAGCCTCTTCGGCGAGAAAGCCTTCTATGGCATCGAAATCGGACTCAGCGATATCTGCGATGAACTGTTGGGCTGCCTCGCTGCCATCGGCATTAATCGGGTAGATGACCGCCCAAAGCGGGGTTTCCCAGCTGGAAGTTCGCATCCGACTGCCAAACTGCTGTAGGGCAACCATCAGCAAAATTAATAGCAGAATAAATAGACGCAGCAGACTGGCGGCGGATCGTTTCATAACTGAGTTACTTTTGGTTTTTTTACTATTGGGCCGAAAGGTAATTCAAAATAGGCGCCTAATTAACGTAGCAACCTGGAAAGTTTAATCACTGTGAATATCGATTGTTCTATTTTTAAAACCAATAAGAAAGAGGGGGCTTATCTTTATCTAGCCAAATCCCTGACCTTTGAAGAACTACCTGAGCCGTTACAAGAACTTTTCAGCGAGCGAATAGAGGTGATGGAGTTAGCTGTTACGCCGGATACCCACCTGGCGACCGAGGATGTGGCGCAGGTGCTGAGTAACCTTGGCGAACAGGGTTTCCATTTACAGTTACAACCGGTTGAGGTGGCTGGGACAGTGCTGGGACGGAACCAGTAAAGCGGATGAAATCGGTCGCTGGTGGTGAGCTGCTAAACGGGATGATAGTTTCTGATTCGCCGCCTTATTGCGCAGATTCTCGCTCCGTGGCAGTCTGGCATATTGAACCGGTTGTTCTGGAAGTAGTTCTGCAGGTTGATATGGAGGTTGATATGGAGGTTGATATGGCCAGGCGCGATTCGGGCCAAACCCAATTCGAGCTAGACCCAACCGTAGAGGTGGCTTGTTCAGAATGGTTGATGAACCGGGTTGCTGTTTGGAAGTTCTGATTTAGTTAAGGAGATGATCGAATGAAGATAGATATATTTACCCATTTGCTACCACAGAGTTTTCTTGATGATTTTATGGCTGCGGTTGGCCCGGATTTCTATTTAAGAGACTTGCCCAAACAAATTCCTGAATTGGTCGATATTCCGACGCGCATTGCACTGATGGACGAACTCGGCATCGACAAGCAGGTTATTACCTTGCCGACACCACCGATTGAGGAAGTGATAACCGATCCGGCTGCCGCCCATAAGCTGGCTCAAAAAGCCAATGATGCGATGGCAGAAGTAGGTGCTGCATCCAATGGCCGCTTTTTGCCAGTCGGCACTATCGCCATGAATAACATGGAAGAAGCGGCGGCTGAGGCTGAGCGCTGTGTGAAAGAACTGGGTCTTAAGGGCGTGTTGATTTATTCCAATGCTGCTGGTTCGGCAATTGATGCGGATAAGTTTTTGCCCTTTTACGAAGCCATGGAAGCGATGGATGCGCCTATTTGGCTGCACCCAGCGCGCACACCGATGCGTGCTGATTATGTCGATGAGGATGTTTCTCAATACGCGATCTGGCAAATATTTGGCTGGCCCTATGAAACCAGTATGGCCATGACGCGACTTATTTTTAGCGGCATCATGGATCGGGTGCCAGACATTAAGTTCATTACCCACCATGCGGGAGCGATGATCCCGGCATTTGATAAGCGCATAGAGCTTGTTTACCCGTTGTTTGATCACATGGGTAATATGGGTGATACCTACAAAAACCTGAAAAAGCCAATTCTTGATTACTACCGGATGTTCTATAACGATACGGCTCTAATGGGTTCGATTGGTGGTATGGCAGCTGCCTATGCATTTTTTGGTGCAGAAAAGCTGCTGTTTGGCACCGATACGCCGTTCGATACGGTTGGTGGCCGGATTTTTAACGAAGAGGCTATTGCCAGTATTGAATCTCTGGCGATTCCGCCCGCAGAGCGGGAAAAGATCTATTCTGGTAACGCGATCAAAATGTTGGGGCTGGAATAGCCAGGCTTGTTTTAGTTGAAAAAATCTTGATACGCAGTTTCTCTTAAATTAGCGTTGGTTCGAGTTTTTTCAATCTGTTTTGAGTGTTAAAAGGGGGCGCTATTGCGCCCCTTTTTAGTTGTTAACAGTTTAAAATGGGCGGCTTTTGGTTGCTTCTTGCTGGGTTTCGGCAGCCGCTTCTTTTCACCATCTAAACTATTCAAGATTTTATTTCATGGTTCCTACTGACAAAATTCGTAATTTCTCCATCATCGCTCATATTGACCACGGTAAATCGACGTTGGCGGATAGGTTTATTGAAACCTGTGCGGGTTTAAGTAAACGTGAAATGAGTGCTCAGGTGCTGGATTCAATGGAGCTGGAACAGGAACGCGGTATCACCATTAAAGCGCAGGCGGTGACACTGAATTTTACCGCCGATGATGGCGAAACCTATCTGCTGAATTTTATTGATACCCCCGGACATGTTGATTTTGCCTACGAGGTGTCACGTTCGCTTGCTGCCTGTGAAGGTGCCTTGCTGGTCGTTGATGCTGCCCAGGGGGTTGAAGCGCAGAGTGTTGCAAACTGCTATACGGCGGTGGAGCAGGGCCTCGAGGTGCTGCCGGTACTCAACAAAATAGATTTGCCGACCGCTGATCCAGAGAAGGTGATCAATGAAATAGAAGAAATAATCGGTATTCGGGCCGATCATGCGCCTCAGGTGAGTGCTAAAACCGGCCTGGGCGTAGTTGAGCTGCTTAATAAATTGGTGAGAATAATCCCGCCACCATCGGGGAAAGCTGACGCACCTCTGCAAGCGCTGATTATTGATTCCTGGTATGACAACTACCTGGGAGTGGTTTCGCTGGTTCGGGTTGTTGAAGGTGAAGTGAAGAAGCATCAGCGCATACAAATTATGTCGACTGGACGTAATTTTCAGGTTGAGAGGATCACTATTCATACCCCCAATGAGGTTGAACTTGATCATCTCAGAGTGGGTGAAGTGGGCGTGCTGGTTGCTGGGGTTAAGGAGATAGATGCGGCTCCGGTGGGCGATACTATCACCGGTCAGAACAACACAGCTGCCGAGCCGTTACCTGGTTTTGCAACTGCACAGTCCCAGGTTTTTGCCGGTTTATTTCCGGTTGATTCCAAGAGTTACGAAGGCTTAAGAGAGGCCCTTGATAAGCTCTGTCTGAATGATGCTTCGCTGCACTATGAACCAGAAACTTCTCAGGCGCTTGGATTTGGTTTCCGCTGCGGTTTTCTGGGCATGCTGCATATGGAAATTATTCAGGAGCGGCTAGAGCGAGAATACGACCTGGAACTGATTACCACTGCGCCAACCGTTAAATATCAGGTGTTGACCAAACGCGGAGAAGTCGTCGAGATCGATAACCCGGCCAATTTGCCTGACCCAAGCAAGATCGAAGAAATTCGCGAACCGATACTCTCTTTGAATATTTTTGTGCCACAGGCTTACCTGGGCGGAGTGCTTGGGCTTTGTGAAGAAAAGCGGGGTGTGCAGAAGGATATGCAGTATTTAGGTGGCCAGGTAACGCTCACTTATGAGGTGCCGATGAGCGAAGTGGTGACTGATTTTTTTGACCGAATGAAGTCCGTGAGTCGTGGTTATGCTTCGTTTGACTATAGTTTTGAACGGTTTCAGCAGGCACCACTGGTGCGTCTGGATGTGCTGGTCAATAAAGAGCAGGTTGATTCACTATCAATTATCGTACATCGAGATCAGGCAGCAGGGCGTGGCCGTGAACTGGTGGCGAAAATGAAAGAGCTGATCCCAAGGCAGATGTTTGAGGTGCCGATACAGGCCAGTATCGGCTCCAGAATTGTCGCTCGTGAGTCGGTTAAGGCAATGCGAAAAAATGTGACCGCCAAATGTTACGGGGGGGACATCAGTCGGAAACGTAAATTGCTGGAAAAACAAAAAGAAGGAAAAAAACGCATGAAAATGGTGGGTTCGGTACAGATTCCTCAGGAAGCTTTTATGGCGGTATTGCAGATTGGCAAGGAATCATGAGTTTTGATTTTGCCACTGCACTATTTATCGCTGCAGTAGTTACCGGGTTTATCTGGGGACTGGATCGTCTGGTTTGGGCTCGTCGGCGGATTGCCGAAGGCGATAGTTCTGAACCGTTGCTGGTTGAATACAGCCGATCGTTTTTTCCAGTGATTGCG
>JAESTY010000201.1 GCA_016763355.1 Immundisolibacteraceae bacterium | reverse complement strand
GAGTTCCAGTTTCTTATAGATATGTTCTGACATGATTGATCTCCAGAAAATTGCGCACTGATGAAGAATGACTGGAATCCTTCTATTAGCGGCAGGTATTAGCGGCAGGCGGAGATTTTTCTCAGATCAATATTGACAGCTAAGCATGCGGGTTTTCTAAATAATAAAACCCATATTGCCCAGTACCCCATTGGCGGCTATCAGGTTGATTTTTCGCAGTACGATTTGAAAGCTCTCGGCACTGGGTTTAAGTCGATATTCACAGCGCGCCGGGTACTGCATCACCGTGTCCATTGAGAGTAAATGGTGATTGTGACGATACTCGTAAATCACCAGGTGACAGCGAACAATAATCTCATTATTTTGCTCGGCGGCGTCTACCTGGATGTTGGCCAGCTGATGTATGGTTTTTGACGCTGGCTCCTGGGCATAGGCAGCGCCGGAACCGAGTCGCCAGATGCGGTCGTTTAGCTCTTCTTTGGTGTCATGCACAATCGAAACGTGCAGTGACGGGTCGATGTTGGCGTCATTAGATGGCACCCAATAGAGAGCATCCTCGGTAAACAGGTTGAGCCAGGCGTCGAAATTTCGGTCGTCGATCAAATTGGCTTCATGGAACAGGAACTGCTCAACCCGGTTCAGGAGCGATGGTGCGGTCATGGTTTACTGCCTTTATATTGGTGATGGCGTGGGTCGGCTTAATTATTCGGCGTTGGCCATTAATTTACGCCACTCGTAATAGGTCGCTCGCTGCACCGTTTCATGATCGGGTTTGCCAATGCGCTCGCCATCTTCATTAGTGGTCTCAACCGATAAACCACGATTGAAATAGACCCATTCGATCATTTCTGCCTGGTAGCCTTCCTGCATGCGGTTAAACATTTCTATGTCGTCTGGACCACCAAATCCGGCCGGCCCGTAGAACCGTTCGTGACCACGAACCCGCTGTTGATTGACAATATCTGGCGCGCCGTCGAGTAGGGTGTGGTGGGTTTCGACCAGGGTTTTGTCTACAGCCAATGGCCGGATAACCCGGATCTGATGTTCCAGTAAGGCCAGGTTAGGGAAAATCACCAGGTTCTTGGTGGTGCCCAGAATGTCATACATGACGTCTTCGCCGACTCGTTCAGCAACCTGCTGACGAAACGGCTCAGGATAGACCTGCCGAACCAGCTCTGGGGGCATGCGCATCACTTCAATAATGTTGTGACCATTACCCAGGTCGATACCACGTAGATCCGGATTTTTAAAATGTTTAATGATGTCAGGGTTTTTCTTCATGGCGATTTGAAGAAAGGTCTGGTGAGTGAAGGCAACGTGGTAACCCTCGACACTGCCTTCGAGCTGGATTTTCCAGTTACCGTCGTAGGTGTATTTATAGAGTCCTGATTTGCTGGAAGTGATGGTGCCTAAAGGTGACCGATCAACATAGTTATCCAGGTGGGGTTTGGCTCGCCCGAGGTGTTCATCGAGGCTGCGACCGGTTTTGCTGAGACTGGCAAATACGAAACCACGATAACTATCGACCCTGGGTGCTGGCATGAGTCCCATGGAAGCCTTGTCGATTTCACCTTCGCTGTAACCCTCAGGTGCCCCGGTTTCTACCAGGGAGCCGTCGTGGGCATAAGTCCAGCCGTGGTAGGGGCAAACAAAGTAGCGACTGTTGCCGTATTCCTCAGGGCAGACGGTTAACCCACGATGCATGCAGCGGTTGATGACCACATGGACTTTTTCGTCTTTATCTCGGCTCATTAGCACCGGCACCTTGCCGATGTAAGTCGATTTGTAATCGCCTGCGTCAGGGATTTCGCTGTCGTGACCGATATAAACCCAGGTAGTGTAGAAAATACGCTTGAGCTCAGCGTCAAGAATCTCTGGTTTGGTATAGAGACTTAGATGATTTTTTTCCGGAGTAGAAAGCTCGTGATACCGGTCTGGCTGGTTGGCGAGTTGATTAAAGTCAGTTGGATTGTTCAACGGCTTCTCCTGGTTTGAATGGGTCGCCGACTGGGCAGGCTGGTATAGCTGAAGAGGTTAACTTGTGATTTGGGTTTTGTCAGTCTAACGGCGGTTTAAATTGGTGTGGGGCATGTTGCGCTGTCGTATAGTAAAAGATGGTAGAGCTGCTAAGCGATCTATTCGAGGAGGTTTTAATAGCATGGCAGAACCAAAATTGAGTCGGCCGCGGTCGATGGAAGAGATGATGCAACGAGTTTCCGGCCTGATTACTGAGGCGAGCATTGGTAATGCCATGTCGTTTCAGCTTCGCCCTAGCGATGTCTTTATTAATACTTATCCGAAAAGCGGCACCACCTGGCTGCAACAGATTGTGCATGGTTTACGTAGCCGTGGTGATATGGACTTTGATGAAATTACCGCGGTAGTGCCCTGGATGGAAACCGCACTGGATATGGGCATCGATATTCATGGTGAGCAATTCGCCAATCCGCGAGCTTACAAGATGCACCTGCCGTTAACCATGGCTCCCAAGGGCGGTAAAACCACTACGGTGGTGCGCGATCCCAAGGACGTGGTGGTATCTCAATATCATTTCTGGAACGGCTGGTTCTTTGAAGAGGGCACGGTGACCACGTCTGAAATAGTCGATGTGATGTTTGTGCCACGGATGGGGCCGATCAATTACTGGGATCATCTGCTCGGTTGGTGGCCCGAGCGGGATAGTGAAAACCTGTTGGTGCTCTGTTATGAACAGATGAAACAGGATTTTCCTGCGACCCTTGAGCGTATTGCCAAGTTTATTGGCTGCGAGCTTGATGATGAACTGCGTGAAATTGTGTTGCGGCAGTCTTCGATTGAATTTATGCGTGATCATAATCGTCAATTTGATGATCACCTGTTCAGTGATGCTCGCAACGAAGCCTGTGGACTGCCGCCGGGTGAAACCACCAAAGTGCGCCGCGGAGCGGTAGGAGATCATAACGCCGAGATGACCACCGAGGCGGCTGAAAAAGTAGATCAGGCCTGGCAGCGGGAAATCACGCCGGAAACCGGGTTGGCATCTTATGCCGATTTACAGGCTTATTTAAGCGAATGACTAACTCGATTCGAGTCAAATTTTATGATGTAACGAGGGTGCCATCGTGATTTGTATCATTCTCAAAATGCGTTTAAAACCGGAGAAAACCGCTGGACTGTTAGAAATTATGCGCAAGCTAAAACCAGAGGTTGATAAAGAACCGGGTAACCATGCTTATCATTTTCACCGGGTACCCGGTGACGACAACAGCTTTGTATTTTATGAGCAGTACGAAGATGAAGCGGCCCTGATGGCCCATCGTGCCCACATCGCCGAATATGGTATCGATATGAATAATCTGTCTGATATGTTGGCAGAGCCGCCAGATCGGCAGGTTCTAGAACTGTTCGAATAGTCTTGTGTTGGTTTAAAGGGAGTTAAGAGATGAGTGCAGACAAGCAACTGAAGATGGGTGCCTTCATGCGCCCGGCCAGTATTCATACCTGCAGCTGGCGTCATCCAGCCGGCCTCGCAGATGCAAATTTTAATTTTAAAGCCATGGTTGGGTTTGCCCAGACACTGGAGCGTGGACTGTTTGATGCCATGTTTATGGCCGATCATGTCAGTCTGTTAAATATGCCGCCTGAGGCGCTAAAACGCAGCGCCACCGTGACCTCCTTTGAACCGGCCACTATTTTGCCGGCGCTGGCGATGGTCACCGAACATTTGGGTCTGATTGCCACTGCCTCTACCACCTATAACGAGCCCTATAACATCGCTCGCAAATTTGCCACCCTGGATCATATCAGTGGGGGCCGTGCTGGCTGGAATATTGTCACCTCTACCAACCCTATGGAGGCACTCAACTTTGGCCTCAAGGAGATGATGGAACACGATAAGCGCTATCGTCGCGGTCGAGAGTGTTATGACGTGGTGACCAAACTTTGGGATAGCTGGGAAGACGATGCTTTTCTGCGTGACCAGGAATCCGGTATTTATGCCGATCTGGACAAATTGCACCCCCCCCATCATGAAGGCGAGTTTTATTCAGTCGATGGAGCACTCAATATTGCCCGGCCGATTCAGGGCTATCCGCTGATCGTGCAGGCAGGGGCTTCAGAAATTGGCCGTCAGTTTGCATCTGAAGTCGCTGAAATGGTGTTTGCCGCCGCCAGCGACATTAAAGACGCCCAGAGTTATTACGCCGATGTGAAAAGTCGGGCAGTGGCTTACGGTCGGTCTCGGGATGACCTGAAGGTGTTTCCGGGCAACTTTGTGGTGGTCGCCGACACCATGTCAGAGGCCAAAGCGATCAAGCGCGAGCTTGATGAGATGGTTAATCCGGCTAGCGGCATGGGCACCCTGTCGGTGCAGCTGGGTTGCGATGCCTCCGAGTTTGATCTGGATGGCCCCTTGCCAGAAATCCCACCCAGCAACGCTAGCCATACCTCACGGCAGAAGCTGGTGGATAAAGCTCGAGAGGAGAATTTAACCGTGCGCCAGCTTGCCCAGTTTGTTGGCGGTGCTTTTGGGGCGTTGGAAATGGTTGGTACCGCAGAGACCATCGCCGATGAGATGGAAGAATGGCTGATGACCGAAGCCTGTGATGGCTTCAACGTGATGTTCCCTTATCTGCCCGGTGGCCTGGATAACTTTGTCAATAAATTGGTGCCGGAGTTACAGAGACGCGGGCTTTATCGCACTGAATATGAGGGCAAAACCCTGCGCGAAAACCTGGGCTTAAAACGGCCGAAAAACCAGTACGTCAGTTAAATCGATTGAGCGCTATACGGGCCCGTTAGCAGTGTTCGCATAGCGCTCTTTAATCACACAGTTTTTGATGGGTTTTTTCTGTGCCCAGCCGAGAGTTTCCAATTCTGGGCGGTCGCCAAATTGATCGACATGGCCAATACATAAATAGCCAATCAGTTTGTGTTCAGGTGGTGCGTTGACAATTTTTTTGACCTGTTCTGGGTCGAGAATGCTAACCCAGCCCAAACCTAAATCCAGAGTGCGGGCCATCAGCCAGATATTTTGAATCGCACAGACCACACTGTATTCACCTACCTCGGGCATGCTCGCCTGACCTAGTACCGGTTGGTCAGAGGGAGTATAGAACACTGCAATATTCAAATCCGCGTCGACGATACCCTCAAGTCTGAGCTGTTGATATTGGCGTTGACGGTCATCATCAAATTGATCAGCGGCTGCCGAACTGGCTAGATCAAAGCTCGCCTTAACCTGCTGTTTGGTATCGGTGTCACGAATCAGCACAAACTCCCAGGGTTGGGAGTAACCCACTGATGGCGCCAGACAGGCAGCCTGTAACAGAAGATCGATATCCTGCTCAGACACGGGTTGATTGGTAAAACGGTTGCCGCGAATGTCACGGCGCTGGCCTAGCAGTTTGAGCAGTTCGTCCGGGTCAATCTCATTGATTGGTGTCATTTAATGGGGTATCGATATTGGCTGATTTAGGCAGAAATAACGCAGCACTGGCGGCTGGATTGGAAGGGAAATACCAATGAATGAAACTGGCGGTGAGCCCGCGCTGACGAATAATACCTTCGCCAACAGAACCTGATTTGGCAAGGGTTGCCCGGGCTGAAAATTCCGGCTCAGAATCAAAACTGCTGTAGTGGAAAGTATGCCCGTGAATCCCACCTTGTGGAAATTCATGACCCTGCATGCCTATCTCGGCCAGTCGCTTCTGCATAGATGCGCTGGCGTCAATGATACCGACAAGTTGACGCTGATTACTTTGGTGGTCGGTCAAGCTATTCAACAGATAAAGCATGCCACCGCACTCGGCCACGATGGATCGGCCGGAGTTATAAAACTTGGTAATGGCGGCCAGCATGGATCGGTTGTCGGCGAGCTGATCGAGATGTAATTCCGGATAGCCGCCGGGTAGGTAGAGTGCATCGACCTCGCCGAAATTCTCGGCCTTTAACGGCGAGAAATAACTCAGTTTTGCACCTAGTTGTTCCAGTAGCTGCAGGTTGTCTGGATAAACAAAACAGAAAACGCTATCTCGAGCAATGGCGATATGAACCCCGGTTAATAATTTGGGTATGGCTGTTGGTGTAACCGCTTCAAATACCACCGGCTTGATGTCGATGTTTGCCAGCTCGGTTTGGGCTATCTGCTGCGCAGCTGCATCAAGTTTTTGATCCAGAGAGGCAACCTCATCGGCCAGCTGTAGTCCCAGGTGGCGTTCAGGAAGTGTTATTTGATGATTGTTCATCATTGCCCCAAACCAGGGGATAGAAACCGGCAAACTTTGCTGCAGCATGGT
>JAESTY010000200.1 GCA_016763355.1 Immundisolibacteraceae bacterium | reverse complement strand
GCACAAGAGTGTTTTGAAGAAAATGGCCTTTCAGGACATTTATCTTCTAATTTAGAAAAAAATAGAGAAAATAAATCCATTTATGATTATACAATATACGATTCAGATGTAGAAAAGTCTTTTGCTAGAAGCTTCAATGAAAGTGATGATGTAAAACTTTTTACAAAGCTACCTCGATGGTTTAAAATTCCAACTCCATTAGGATCATATAACCCTGATTGGGCAGTATTAATAGAAAAAGATCAACAAGAAAAACTATATTTTGTAATTGAAACCAAAAGCAGTCTTTTAGGAGACGATCTAAGACATACAGAAGAAGCAAAAATAAAGTGTGGCAAAAAACACTTTGAAGAACTAGGAAATAATATAAACTTTATTCAATCTGATAGTTTCAACAGCTTTTCAGAGCATATTTAGAGGAAAAAGTATGAAAAGAGATAAAAGAACAAGTAATTGCAATGTTTGTAATAAAGAAGTTTTAAATGGTAATGGTAATTATGAGTTAGCTAAAAGGTCTTAAACTTCCTAAATATAACGACAAAGGTTCTATTATATCAGGTGTTTGGACACCTCCACTTTTGTAATAGGACTTTTGCCTCAATGCCACTAAAAGTGAAAAATGATATATAGTAGGGTGTAATTAAACATTTGGTAAATAGAAAACCTTGGTAAAACGGAGTATAATTAAGTTTCTTTAAAATCTCGTGGGGATTTCATCCTAAATGTTTAATTAGACTCATCATGAGCGTATAATAAAAAGTTATTACCATGTTTATTTCAAATGGCTTTATTGCATTTTATTTTAAATAACCCGAATATATTGGTAAAATTAATGTAAATGATTAGGTTTATAGGCAATATTATGAAAAAAAATAAATTTTTTAATAAGTTATCAAACACTCAATATTCTATTGTTTTATTGGCAAATTCTTTTCAACCAACTTTTTTTAATTTAAAGAATTGTCATAAGTTTTTAAGTGTAGATGAAAGTTATAAAGAAAATTTGGAAATAAAGGAACTCTCCAGAGTTTGCAGTAGAATACATTCTGAGCATTTTGATATTTTTTGTAATAGAGAAAGATTTCAAATGATGACAAATCATGATTATATGCATGATGGAATTATTGAATCTATATTATCAATTGTTGAAATAGTTGAAGATACAGTAGCTATTGAGGCAATTGGAATTAATTTAAAAAATGATTATCTTGTAGAAGATGACAAGGAATGGCAAGAATATAGAACTTTGTTTTTACAAGAACAAGTCCAATCAATATTTGAAGATACTAGAATGTTAAATTTATGTTTAAAACATGATATTAATAAAAATGACTATATTCGTTTAGATGTATCTCCATTTAATAAAGAAGAAAAAAACTATGTCGTGATTAATATAAATAATCATTTTCAAATTTCTCCCTCCAATGGAGAAAAAATAGAGAAAAAAAGTCTGAAAAAGAATAGAAATAAAGTAAAGAAAATAGTAAAAACAGATTATGATAAGATATACTCTAAATCTTTAGAATATATTGAAAAAATAAGAGGTTTTAAAAATGATTTATAGTAATAAAAGTACATTTATATTGGATGATGATGCAATAAATTCAGCAGTGTTATCTGATGATGTCGAAGATATAAAAGTTACTGGTAATCAATATAAAGAAACTACTAAAGTATTTTATAAAAAAAGTGAAAATGTTGTTATTTTTGATGAAAGCTATTCTTCAATATTGAATACAAAAAACAACTTTTTAGATACTTTTTTTGATGAAAAAAAAGAAAAAGTAATTGAAGCTGAATCACAAAATGAAAGTCCTTTTCTTACTAAAGAAAAGTGGTCTGGGGAAGTAATTCTTATTAAAGATGATAAATTTGAAGCATTTATTAGTAAAAAAAACAGACCTAATAATGAGCTAATTAAAGTATCAATAAATTTATCCGCTCTAAATGATATTCAAATTAAAAATATTTCAATTGGAGATAAATTTAACTGGAACCTAGGATATAGATTAGATTCAGGGAAAGCTGAATCTAAATTTGTTTTTATTATGTCTAATGATATTTTAAAAGCAAAAAGAACAAAGCTAGCTATTCAACATGCTAAAGAAATAAAACAAATTGTAGAAAATTTAGCCTACTCTACAAATAAAAAGAATAAAACAAAAAGAAGATTTTAAATATAATATGTTTGATGATGAAAACTTTAATATTGAACTTAAAGAAAATCAAATAGAGGTTGTTTTATTAAGCCATGGTACAGGCGAGTGTATTCTTATTAAGTATGAAGAAAACCATTGGATTATTTTAGATTCATTTTTATATAATAAAGAGCCAATTGCAAAAATTTATTTAGATAAATTAGGGGTAGATAGTTCTTGTGTTCACTTTATTGGAGTTACTCATTGGCATGATGATCATATTAAAGGATTCCGCGAACTATTAAAGGTATACAAAGATTCTGAAGTTCTTATTTCCATGGACAATACTTTTGAAAAAATTTTAATAAAAAAATATTGTAATGAAGACGGAGAATTTCTTAGTACTTTTAAGCTTTTAGAAAGTGAAAAGAAAAGAAGGAAATTTAGAATAGCAGGTGAGAGAAAATTATTAAGAAAAACTCAAACATTGACGTTAAAATCATTAACTCCACAAGATTCATTAATTTCCTTAGGTATTTTTGATAAAATTTTAAATAAAGATGTTAAATACCCATCACATTTAAACTTATTTTCAATTGTTCTTCATTGTAAAATGAAGAATACAAGTATCCTACTTGGAGCTGATATGGAAAATCATAATTCAGAAATTGGATGGGAGGCAATTGTTAGGGATAATGAAGATCTTGAGAAAGCTTCTTTGTTTAAAATTCCTCACCATGGTTCTAAAACGGGGTATAATAAGAAAATTTGGAATAAAATGCTTACTAGTGATGCTATTGCTATTTTAGCTCCATATTCAAAATGTAAAAGCTCTCCTCCTCAAAAGGAAGATTTAGAAAATATAATAAAACATGTTAAAAAAGTTTATATAGCTTGTAAGACTAAAAGTTTAAAAAACATAACTTCAAAAACATTAATTTCAGATCCTAAAATGGTTGAATTATTTGATAGTCTAGCTACTATAAAAGAGTCTGTAGAGGAAAAAATGGGTGGCATTCGGCTTAGTAAAGATGCAACAAGTGGCTCATGGGATGTAGATTTACTTGGAAGTGCATTTTGTTATTCTTCCTAATGGAGTTTAAAGTCCATCGGTACGAAAACTCACGTTAAGGACACTTTTTGGATGGTATTTAATAATTATCTCTTCTCGGGTATACGCCGACATTCGTGCAGAATCGGCCACT
>JAESTY010000199.1 GCA_016763355.1 Immundisolibacteraceae bacterium | reverse complement strand
CGTCAACAAAGTCTCATCGGCGATCCATCTGAAATTTGATATCAAAGCCAGCAGGCTGCCTGATTTTTATAAACAACGTTTGCTCGCGCTATCAGATAATCGAATTAATAATAGTGGTGTGATCACCATCAAGGCACAGCGGTTTCGTACCCAGGACAAAAACCGCAAAGATGCGCTGGAAAGACTGCAGCAACTGATTCGACAGGCAGGTGTGGTGCAAAAAAAACGACGGCCCACCAAACCGACCCGGGGGTCAGAGAAAAAACGGCTAGACAGTAAGAACCAACGGGGCCGTACTAAATCGCTAAGGGGTTCGGTGAAAGACCTGGGTTAACAAAACTGAGGTTGATTCGGCGGGAACCGATTATTTTTAAAAAAGATCCACATCGCCATGATCTTCTTCCATAACAACATATTCCTGCTCGGCTATTTCCCGATCTAATTCATTGAGCAATTCAAAGACCTTGACACTGGCGTGCTCCATCGCTGTTAGGCTCTTAAGAACTGCCCGCTCGTCCCCCTTAGCAAAAGCCTCGAGCGCTCCCTGACCTGCAGCATGAACCCCAATGTGCGGTTGCTCCAGTTTTGAATAGGCAGGTGACGTTGAATAGCGTTGCTTACCCTCACCTTCGTAATACCAGCGGCCAAGCCGACACTCGGTATGGTATTTCACCGCATCAACATTGCCCTCTACATTACCGGCGTTATCTTTTCGAAGACACAGATAGACATTGGTTTTGTAATCAAGGTGGTCAAGCTTTACTGTATTTAAAAAGGCGCTGATGGCCGAGCGGGAAATAATGCCAAACATATTTCTGGCCAGGTCAGACATCTGATCTATGACCGTATTGATCGTGTTGGAGGTCTCTGAAACCTCCTTAGTCTCTTCCATGGTGTTCTGTATGCCGATAGAAACCGCATTAGTTTGTGTCTGGGTAGATTGAGTCAGCGCAGTAATCTGCACCGACGCCTCTGCAGTTCGATTTGCCAGCGAACGAACTTCATCGGCCACCACCGCAAAACCACGACCCTGCTCGCCGGCGCGAGCAGCCTCAATAGCCGCATTCAAAGCCAATAAATTAGTCTGCTCGGTGATCGCCTTTATTTGCTCGACAAATCCCTCAATTTGGGTTGCTGTCTCGGTTAATTCAGCGACCTTATCGTTCATGCTAGATGACTTCTGGTATAGAGAATCCAGCGTCTTGGTACTACTTTCCATCATCGCATTGATTTGATTAAAGCTCGACATCGACTCTTCGAGTTGCTGACGTTCCTGCAACAGGTTTTCTGCGGCGCCACTGATTTTGTCGCGCACCTCGGTAAGCATAAATTGAGACTTGAAAAAGAACCGAGCACTTTCTACTTCGTGGTGTACCTTTTGGGCCAATTCTGCACTTTCACGTAAAGAGGTGGTCATCAGTGCATCACTACCCGCTAACCTTCGTTCCAGCTCAACCTTCTGCTCCTCCAGCAGGTGCAGCTGGGCAGTTAAGTCCTCAATTAGCTTACTTTTATTTATTCTATCGCCAAAAAATCTCATTAAAAGGTTCCATTTTTTCAGGTTTGGCGGCGCTTAACGGCCTAGCGTTGGCAGTCTTCTAACTAATAAAGCATAGTAAAACCACCAAAAAGGTTAGCGCCCAACAACCCCCTATTCTTTAGCGCTAATAAAAGATCTCTTCAGTTAAATCTGCACCTTCTCAGCAGCTTTATCCTTCAAACCTACGCGAGGCGATCCCAGCTAGGCCTTTTAACAACCCTCAAGTAAAGTTTCTTAGCGCCCGATAGAGCTAAATAAGCCCTTAACGAAAGCCATAATCTAAATATTGATAACCGTTTGGGATCTGCTCACCAACTAGAACTGCCTGCTTCGAGACCACCAGTGCGCCCGGTAATTTTTTAGCCAATTTGGGTAACTCATGTCAGCACAGCTACTTCATCAAGTACTCATCGTCGAAGGCAGCACCTCTGTAAGGGAGTTGACCGCTGCGCGCATTCGCAGAGTGCCAAACATCGATGCGATCTGTATATCGACCTACCAGAAGGCCGCCGCTCTTCTAGCCGACGGCACAGACTATCTATGTGCCGTCGTCGGGCTGGTGCTCGATGATGCGGCAAACGGTGAAGTCATTGAACTGACGAGAAAATGTTCGATACCAACCATCGTGCTGACCGGTGCCAGCTCAGAAACTCTGATCAGCAATATCGACTCCAGTCTGGTGATCGACTATGTAATTAAGGAGAGCATCAAGCAGATCGATTATATTGCAGAGATAGTTAAAAACACCTATGCCCATCAGCGCCAAACCATACTGGTGGTTGATGACAGCACCAGCCAGCGTAACTACCTGACCAGGCTACTCAAAAATTTACGTTACCAGGTAATCACTGCCGAAAATGGCGCTGTTGCACTCGAGGTCCTCCAACACAACGAATCCATTCCGCTGGCACTGATTGATCAAAACATGCCCGAAATGAGTGGCCTGCAGCTAATAGAGAAAATTCGCTTAAGGTTTGACCAGGAAGAGCTGGCTCTAATTGGTATATCGACAAACCAGGACGACGCAACCACGGTTAAATTTTTGAAGGCCGGTGCCAACGACTATCTATCCAAACCTTTCTCTACCGATGAGTTCTACGCGCGGGTCAACCAACATTGTCGACTGGTGCGTTACATAAGCACGCTGAACGAACTTGCCTCCACTGATTATCTAACCAAACTAAAAAATCGCCACACGCTATTTTCTCAGGGCAAGTTATTACATAGCAATGCTTTGCGGGGTAGCTTCCACCTTGCTGTTGGCATGATCGATGCCGACAACTTCAAAACCATTAACGACCGTCATGGACATGCCACAGGCGATTTAGTGCTGATCGGCATGGCTGACAAGATCACCGAGATGTTCCGAAAAACAGACGTCATCGCCCGTTTTGGTGGTGAAGAATTTATCTGCGTCGCGGTGGTCAATTCGGCGGCCGATGCCCGAGAGGTGTTTGAAAGAGTCCGCAAGCAAGTGGAACAGATGGAGATTAACGCCGAAGGCACCACCATCAAGGTAACCGTGAGTATCGGTGTAACCACTAAACTTGGGGATTCCCTGGAACAGATGATTTCACTGGCCGATGAAGCGGTTTACCAGGCAAAGACCACCGGACGTAATCGAGTCATTGAACTTTGAACATTAAAAACCCCGCTTAGAAATCACTTTCCAAGCGGGTTTTATCTGAACTTTAATTAATAATCGAAAATAACCTTACGAAACATTAGGTTAGTAGGCGATTTACCCGCTTCACATATTCTGCTGGGTTCTCTAACTGAGCACCTTCGCTGAGTAGGGCCTGATCATAAATGACCTGTGCCAGGTCGGCAGAAACATCTTCTGCGGTTTCTGACTTCAATCGCTGCAGCAGTTTATGATCAAGATTAACCTCCAGCACCGGCTTACCGCCTTCAAAGGCCTGACCAGCGGCTTTCATGATGCGTTCCATATTGCCACTCATCTCGTTTTCACCCTTCACCAGACAGGCCGGAGAGTCGGTTAGACGGCGGGTAACACGGACGCTCTCAACCTGAGTTTTTAACACCTCGGCAATCTGATCAGTAATGGATTTCTCTTCATCACTGTCCTCGGCATCGGTTTTACCGTCTTCGCCAATCAGCGCTTCCAAGCCGAGTTCGCCTTTAGAAACTGACTGCAGGGATTTACCTTCAAACTCGGTGAGCGAACTAACCACCCACTCATCAATTGGATCACTGAGCAGCAGCACTTCGATGTTATGTTTACGAAACACTTCCAGATGCGGCGAGCTACTGGCACCAACATGGTTATCGCCGGTGATGTAGTAGATTTTTTCCTGTTTTTCGCCCATCCGGCCAAGATAATCATCAAGGCTAGCAACCTGCTTATCACCGTCAGTAGCGGTGGTCGCAAAACGCAGTAATTTGGCTAACCGTTCTTTGTTAGCAAAATCATCGACCAGACCTTCTTTGAGAACTTTGCCGAAGTTGTCCCAGAACTGCTGATACTTGTCAGCATCTGCAGCGGCTATATCCTTAAGACAGTCGAGCACCTTGCGGGTAGCACCAGAACGGATCGAATCGACCAACTTATTACCCTGCAATATTTCTCGGGAAATATTCAGCGGCAGATCGTCGGAGTCGATCAGGCCCTTCACAAAGCGCAGATAACCCGGCATCAGGTTGTCTGCATCATCCATGATGAATACCCTCTTCACGTACAGCTTGATACCGTGGCGACGATCCCGATCGTAGAGATCAAACGGTGGATTGGTTGGTACATAAAGCAGCAGGGTGTATTCCTGCTTGCCTTCTACCCGACTATGGATTCGAGCCAGGGGCTTTTGATAGTCATAACTGAGCTGCTTATAAAACTCATCGTACTCGTCTTCACCAATATCTTTACGGGACCGAGTCCAGAGCGCGGTTGCCCGGTTGATCGCTGTCCATTCTGGTTCTGGAGCCGGCTTTTCTTCGGCCTCATCAGCTTCTGGTTCCGCCTCGGCATCAAACGCCGGGGTTGGCTCTTTGAGCATCTGTACTGGGAAGGTGATGTGATCGGAATATTTTTTAATCACACTTTCAATGCGATAACTCTCGACGAATTCGTTGCTTTCTTCATTAAGGAGGAGAGTAATAACGGTTCCGCGGTCCGGCCGGTCGATGGTTTCAATGGTGTATTCACCGCTGCCGTCGGAAATCCAGCGCACGCCTTCAGCTGCGTCAAGTCCGGCCCGGCGGGTTTCAACCGTAACCTTATCGGCAACGATAAAGCTGGAATAAAAACCAACTCCGAACTGGCCAGTCAGATTGGCATCGGTTTCACTGTCTTTAGCCTCGGCGAGCATTTTACTGAACTCGGCTGTCCCCGATCGCGCGATGGTGCCGATATTGGCCATTACTTCATCACGGTCCATACCAATACCGTTATCAGAAATGATGATCTGATTGGCTTCTTTATCGACCTCAACCCGAATCACTAAATCGCTATCACCCTGCAGCAGGTCGGCATTCTGAACCGCTTCAAAACGCAATTTATCGAGCGCATCAGAAGCATTAGAGACCAGTTCCCGTAGGAAAATCTCCTTATTACTATACAGCGAGTGAATCATCAGCTGCAGTAGCTGACTGGTTTCGGTCTCAAATGCGCGGGTTTCGATCTGATCGCTCATGCTAGTTATAGCTCCGGACTATCCAGGTAAAAAGAACGGCCTTAAACGTTAAGGCAAGATCACTAGACAAGACCTTAACCAAGCCAGAATTTAACCCGAGATGGGTCGACGCTCGCACGCCTGAATAACACCACCCCGGTGGAGTGGCATATGAGGGCACAATCAGCTTTTTCAAGTGTTGCAGAAAATCGATCTATTTCAGGACTCAGGCGGTCTCCGCGCATCATCCCGACTAAAATTTCACTCAGGCTTTGCCAGTATTTGCCGACAGCAACTGGATGATTCCGGTTACCCAAGTGATCAATAGCCAGCGCGGTAGTCACTCAACAACGGAACCGCAGGTTCTGCCGCGCCTGGCTACTGGCAACGCGCTGATTCCGACCGACGTACTCAACCTGCGCCACGGTTCCCAGCTTGTTGCTACCGTAGAAACTAATCTGCAAAAAAACCTGTTCCTGCTACGTATCGGCGGTCAACATATCGCCGCATCGAGCAACTTGCCGCTGGCCGCCGGCGAAAAACTACTGATCACAGTCGATCGTAGTGGTCCAATGCTGCAACTACGGACTCATGTCGAATCTGCAACCACCCCGAGGTTACCGGTTCAGACTCAAAGCCCGGAAAACCTGCAGTTTCAAACAGTAGATCGAGCACTAAGGTTCGCCCTACCCCGCCAGCAACCGATGGGGTCACTAATTGCCCAACTCGGACAACTACCCTTAGACAAAATCGACAGCCGTATATCACAGCAACTCCAGCGGCTATTCACCCAATCAAACAGCCCACAGCAGTTACTTAAGCCAGCCCAGTTGCAACAGGCAATCATTAATAGCGGCACCCTGTTAGAACATAAGCTGTTAACTAGTCCGGAAAAAAATCCGGCTAGCGACTTCAAAGCTCAGCTCCTGAAAACTTTGCAGCAGGCAATGTCGACGCCGAACCAGAACGAAGAGGTAGGCCGCGTACAGCGCCAAGTCAGGGAAATAACCGAAAGCGCGCTGGCCCGCATCGAAAGCCAGCAACTGACCACCCTGCGAGATGAGGGTGGGCGTCGCATGTTAACCACTGACCTGCTATTGCGTGAGGGAGAACGTACCCACGGAGTAGAAATAGCCATTGATCGACAGCCCTCAAAAAAACGGGCCAACAAAAACAGGGATGATGAAAATTCAACCTCCGCAGAAAAAGCCCAACATCGTTGGCAGGTGACACTAAATTTTGATTTACCCAATATCGGCAAACTCCAGAGCCTGATTCAACTCAACAGCTCGGGTCTGCATGTTGATTTTCGTACTGATCAGCCGGATACAAGGCAGCAGCTGCAATCAAACTTTGAGAAGTTACAGCATCAACTAACCCAGGCTGGTCTTGAAGATAGCCAGCTTACTGCGGGGATATTCCCTAAAGCTGATGGGACTCAAAGTCTGCTTCAACGGCCAGTAAGCCGCCCATTGATCGATATGGAAGTTTAATGGCACGACTACCACCCGTAAGCGTAGAAGTGGTCGCCCTGAAGTACGACCAGAGCACCCAGCATGCACCACAGATGGTCGCCAAGGGTTCTGGCCACATTGGCGACAAAATTCTGCAGGTGGCTCGCGAACACCAGATTCCGCTTTATCAGGATCCTGAGCTTGCACGCTTGCTCGGACAACTAGAACTTGGCGACGAGATCCCAGAAGCACTTTATAAAGCCGAGGCTCAGGTGATTCTGTTTGCCTGGGAACTCAACGGCACCACACCCCCTGCTGGCGTTAAACCACCAGAACCACCACAAACTGCGAATTAAACAGCCATAGTTAAATTTTCAACTCCGGCAATATCCTGCTCCGCATTATCCAGCTCATGGTCATCCCCCGAGAGATATTAAACAGCACAAACGCCAGCCAGAGGCCGTGCACGGCCAATGACTGAGTTAGATACCAACAAGGAAGATAGACCATAAATACACTAAAAAACATGGTGTTACGCATCTGCTGAGTCCAGGTACCTCCGGTATAAATACCGTCGTAGATAAACCCATGTACTGAGGTTACTGGTAGCAATATCGCCCAGGGTAATAGCACCACTAGCAGGTCTCGAACCTGAGGCAGGTCGGTCATCAGCTGATAAAGCCAACGGCCGCCGGCCAGGTAAAACAGTGCAAATAGGCCTGACACCACCAGTCCCCAGGTTAAGGCTAACCGGATTACCCGACGCAAATAAGCACCATTTTTGGCACCCACCGCCTCTCCGACCAATGCTTCCGCCGCATGAGCTAACCCATCAAGCGCGAACGAAGCCAGTAGATAAAAATTCATCATCACCGCATTGGCGGCAATCACCGTATCGCCAAGTCGGGCGGCCTGAGCACTAAAAAAAGTAAATACACCTAACAGCAACATGGTGCGCACAAACAGATGTTGATGGGTTTGCAGCAGACCCGCCATTGCAGAACGTTTACGTAAAACCGACCAATCCCAATCGCCGGGGTAGCTTTTAAGTCTGGTCGATACCAACACCACTGCCAACGATAGGCCGGCAAACTCTGCGATGACTGAGGCCAGCGCAACACCCTCAACTCCCCAACCAAGCCCGACCACAAGCCAGAAATCCAGCAGGATATTGACACTATTAATCAGTAGCAGCAGATAGAGCGAGGCCCGCACGTTTTGCTGACCAATAAACCAGCCTAGCATCGCAAAGTTACACAGAGCAGCAGGAGTCGCCCAGATCCGAACCGCAAAATAGCTGCGTGCCTGTTCGGCTACGGCTTCACTGGGCGCGATTAAAGCCAGTGCAAAATCGATAATTGGCTGTCGTAACGCCACTAACAGGACGCTGATGGTCAGCGCTAAAAAAATCGCCTGCAACAGCACGCTACGCATAGCCTGATGGTCATTTCTACCCAGTGCCTGGGCCGACAGGCCTCCGGTGCCCATCCTTAGGAAATTAAAGCCCCAGTAAAGAAAACTAAAAACCGTTCCGCCGATAGCAACCCCGCCCAGAAAGTGGGAGCCGTCGAGGTGGCCGGTAACACCCGTATCAACCAGGCCAAGTAGGGCAACCGATATATTCGACAGGATCAGCGGCACAGCCAGGCCCCAAAACCGACGGTTTAGTGAGGTTTTTTTATCTTCATCATGGGGACGGAGCACCAGCAATAAACTCGTTTATTCAGCGGAATCAATTGTCATCAGGAATGCACGAGTTTATCAAAGGTCGTTGCAATCAAAACCCACGATTTATTGCACGACTGGTGATGATTGACAGGTCTACTTAATAAGAAATAAAAATTGCAACTGGGGATGCGCTATATCAAAACAACTAGCGGATCACGAGTCCATCAGTCCGAAAGTTAAAACGACTAAACCGCAGATATGGCCGACATTATCGATAGCTTCAGGGCATCGCTGCCGCTAACGGGCCCGACGCAACTCGAAGCTTGATCATCGCCAGTGCTGCCGGCGCATCTGCATGGTGATTATCCCGCGCCAGTTCCCACCAGCGGGTCGCGGCGACATAATCTGCCTGCCTGAACTCACTGCCCTGAAAATAATAAGTGCCAAGCTCATACTGGGCCTGCACAAAGCCCTTTTCTGCGGCCAGATGGAGCCAGCCAAGTCCGCTGTCAGTTTGCTTGAACACACCGTGGCCGGCTGCATAAAGCTGGGCTAGCAAATACTCTGCATGGCCTGGTAAAGCCGGCATACCCGGGCTAACGCCGATTGCGATGTCATTGTCAGCAAGTTGCTTGGCTTCGGTGACCATTTTACCGGCTAGCACCGCCTCGACCCGCGCGGCGACCTCATTCTTAAAACGACCATCCAGATCCTGACGAATTGACAGGGTCAGCTGCTCGGCAATTTCCAGTCGCACACGCGCCACTGCACGTTGCTGACGAATCTCATTGGCTTTAGCAATTGCTCGGGCTTTATCCATGGCGAAAGCGGCGGCCTCGGAACGTGCCTGGGAAAAGTATTTCTTAATCTGACTATTGCTCATGCATTGGCTTTGCAATGACACCGCCGGTACCTGCTCCTGCTGGGTTCCATTACCCAGCTGGTCGCTGGAACCGGCCATAGAGTTGTCGGACTGACCATTCATTTTGGCTTGCAACCGAGCCAATTCCTGTTCGACGGTCAACTCACCATTGGCTATGTTAGAGCCGGCCAGGGATTGGGCTTTTATCTGTTCACTGACAAACCGGTCTGACGAACGATCCAGTTCTTCGAATAACTGGCGCATCATCTCTGGATCGTCCAGGGTGCGAATCACCTCGCCCTGTTGCTCCATATCAGCAACGGACAGTGCGTATTCTTTGTTCTGACGGGCCTTAATGATGGCAATATCAATGGCGTCTCTGAGCTCAGGAGCCCGAGTGTCGTCGACACTCATTTGATTAACGAGTTGTTTGGCTGCGCTGTAATGGCCGCTGTTGTATGCAGAGACCGCATCATCAAAAGTATCTGCCTGCAAGGGTGACCCTAACAAGATTCCGAGGCCAATAAAGATAAACCGATTTTTCATCACTTCCACCTGTGTTTACTGGAAGTAGTTATCGGCCCAAGCCTCGCTAGCTTAACGGTTTCGGTGGCCTAAAACCGCCTTGTTACCCCCAATTAACCGGAGATTTGATCCAATATTGGCTGCTCAGCGGTTACGCCAGCAATATGCACCGTAGAGGTCGGAAATGCCACCTTGGCACCCTCTGCCTCGATAATATCGTTAATTTTCAGCAACACCTCTTCTTTGATTTCATGAAAACGTACCCAGTCGGTGGTTTTGGTAAAGGTGTAAACGAAAAAATCAAGAGAAGAAGGTGCGAAAGCATTGAAGTTGACCATCAATGTTTTGTTGGTGTCGATCTCAGGGTGTTCGTTGAGCATGGTCCTGATACCAGCCAGAATTCGCGGTAAGACGCTGACATCGTCATAACGAATTCCAATAGTTTCGTAGATGCGACGATTTACCATCCGCGAAGGGTTCTCTAACGCAATGGTCGCAAACAAAGAATTGGGAATATAGAGCGGACGTTGATCAAAGGTGCGGATTCGGGTCAACCGCCAACCAATGTGCTCTACCGTACCTTCTATTTCCCGGTCTGGAGAACGAATCCAGTCACCGACCCGAAACGGCTTATCCATATAGATCATCGCGCCGCCAAAAAAATTAGCGAGCAGATCTCGAGCAGCAAAACCGACCGCAATACCGCCAACTCCACCAAACGCTAGCACCCCGGAGATGCTAATACCCATAGTCTGTAATGCCACCAGACCAGCGGTAATAAAAACCGCCGCCCGTAATAATTTGCTTAACGCTCCCCAGGTGGTTTCATCAAGGGCTTCGCCAGTATTCATATCAGGGTCGAGAATGTTGACCTCAATCGCCCTGATTAATCGAAGTAAAAACCAGACCAACAACCCAATAACTCCTAAATCACGAACCGGGTCAAGGGCGCTGAGCAGAATCAGGTCTGTTTCAGCAGACAAAATCTGCAATGCCAGTAACAATCCGAGCCCCCAAATCAACCAGGTTAACGGCCGCTGCAATGCATTAATAACCGCATCGTCCCAGGGAGTCCCTGTGCGCTGAGCGCCAACCAAAAATTTCTGAAAAGCTCGACGCTGAATATAGCCGCCGATCAACATCACCAGTAGGATAGTGAATACCTGCAGTACCCAACTTTGACCACCGGCTAAATAAGCTAACTGATTCCTAAACTGCGCCAACATGTTGAATCTCAATAATGATCAATACGCGATCTCTGTTGCCGAGTCAGGACAAATGACTCAACAGCAAAATGGATGATGATTTCAATCCGGCTGAAATAAGCGGGATTGCATAGAATATATCAAACCGGTGTTAGTTCTTTGAGTCAGCAACCATAGCTTTGATTTGCTACCTATGACTAAATAACAGATAGAACAGGGAATTCTGCTCGTCAACTTAGGTAGTCCAGCTGCGCCTACCGCTGATGCCGTCGCCGATTGGCTGATTGAGTTTTTAAGTGATCCCTATGTGGTGGAGCTGCCACGGCTACTATGGGTACCACTGCTGAAGTGGGTAATCGCGCCGCGCCGAGCGCCGATAGTCGCCGAACTATATCAGTCAATATGGTCTACTCGGGGCTCACCACTGGTCACTATTAGTCAGTGTCAGGCGCAGGCACTGCAACAGCATTTAAGTGACCAGGGCCACCAGGTTAAAGTGGTCTCAGCGATGCGCTATGGAAATCCGTCGATCGCTAGTGAAATCGAAAACTTACGTCAACAATGTGAGCGGGTTCAGGTAATGCTGCAATATCCACAGTTTGCTAACAGCACCAGCCTGAGTTCCAGCAAGTTAATCGAGCAGATCATCGGCAACGACCCGTCAGTCAAGATCATCGACTGCTACCCAGTTCATCCAGGTTATGTTCAGGCGCTCAAAACGACGATAGAGAGCCATTGGCAAGACCACGGACGCGGAGAACATTTATTAATCTCGTTTCATGGTCTACCTGAGCGTTCTATACGCCGAGGCGATCCATATCAGGACCACTGCGAGCAAACTACCGTAGCCTTAGTTAAGGCATTAAATTTAAAACCCACGGACTATACTTTGAGCTATCAGTCCCGTTTTGGCCGGGCGCGCTGGATCGGACCCTCAACCACAGATAGCACCGCCGAGCTGGCCAATAGCGGCATCAAGCAACTCGATGTAGTCTGCCCGGGGTTCAGCGCGGACTGCCTCGAAACCCTGGAAGAAATTAGTGTGCAACTAAAGGCCCAGTTTCTGGCTGACGGTGGCGAACAATTTCGTTATATTGCCGCCCTCAACGACTCAACTCCCTGGATCGAAGCGATGGCTGACATGCTCTTGCCACCACTGTTGGAGCAATAAATTTTGACTGACACCATCAATCTCGACCCGGCTGAAACTGAGAAATTCAACCACCATGCCTCCCAATGGTGGGATTTAGAGGGTCCACTACGCACCCTCCATGAAATTAATCCGGTAAGAGTCGAATTCATCATGCAGCGGGCTAGTTTAACGGGCCAAAGTTTGGTTGATGTGGGTTGTGGAGGCGGAGTACTTAGCGAAGCCCTGGCCCTGGAAGGCGCCGATGTCGTCGGTATCGACCTTGCGGAACAGCCAATCGAAACTGCCCGATTACATGGCCTGGAATCTGGCGTAACTGTTGATTATCGGCTAATCGGCTCATGGCAACTTGCAGCTGACCGACCAGGTCAATTCGATCATGTCACCTGCATGGAAATGCTTGAGCATGTCCCTGATCCGGCCTCAGTAGTCAACGACTGTGCAAAATTACTAAAACCAGGTGGCTGGGCGTTTTTTGGCACCCTCAATCGAACCCCTGCGGCTTTTACTCAAGCCATAGTCGCTGCCGAGTACTTATTGCAGATACTTCCCCGCGGTACTCATGATTACGATCGATTAATTCGACCCTCTGAATTATCGCGATGGTGCCGGCATGCTGGACTCGAGGTAATACGAATTCGTGGCCTCGGTTACAACCCGTTAACCCATAGCGCCCGTCTTAAATCGGACACATCGGTTAACTATTTATTAGCTGCTCGTAAAGTCGAATAGGCAAAGAATTCAACAAACTAATTGATTGAGTTGACGCCACTTATCCGAGCCGACAAACCGGCTCGAAACTGGGCCTATGCCGCAGCAGCATCCCGCTGAGCAAATTTAAACAGCCGAAAAAAATTATCGCTGGTCGACTTCGATAGGTCTTCAAACTCTTCCTGCCGCAGGGCAGCAAGATGATGGGCGACATCATGAACATAAGCAGGTTGATTGGTTTTTCCGCGCCAGGGTACGGGGGCTAACCAGGGCGAATCTGTTTCAACTAGCAGACAATCTGCGGGTATCTGACAGGCAACCTGTTGCAGATCCTTGGCGCTCTTAAAGGTCACGATACCTGAGAAAGAAATCATAAAACCCAGGTCCATCGCACGTTTTGCCGAGACAATATCGTCTACAAAACAGTGCATTACCCCCCCGACCTGATCTGCTTTCTCATTTTCGAGCAGGGTCAATGTATCTTCAGCCGCATCACGCATATGGATAATCAACGGCTTGCCAAGTTCCCTCGCAACACCAACGTGCAGCGCCATTTGCTGCTGCTGTTGCTGACCATTGTCGCTACGAAAATAATCTAATCCGGTTTCGCCGATAGCAACAACCTCATCGACACTAGCAAGCGCCAACAACTG
>JAESTY010000198.1 GCA_016763355.1 Immundisolibacteraceae bacterium | reverse complement strand
TTCCAGAATGGGATTGGCAATGAATCCATGCTTGGCCAGTGGTGTGGGCCCGAAAAGGTCATTGGTGCGGTGACGGTTGAAGGCGCCGAAATGGTCTCTCCGGGAGTAGTCCGCAACACGGTTACCGCGGATACCACCGCCTACATCGGTGGACTCAACAACACCATCAGCCCCCGTGTCGAAGCGATCACCGCCGTGCTAAACAGCGCCAATTTCAGTACCCAGGCTGTGACCAATATTGATCAGGTTGAATGGGAAAAAGCGGCTCAGATTGGTGCCGCCTCAGCCTGGTCGGTAACCAATCTCGCCATCAACCCCGCATTAACCCTCGGTGATGGTTTTGCCGATCGCCAGGGAGCAGAAAATTACGTTGACCTGGCTAAGGAAGTGCTCGGTATCTATACCCGCATGGGATACGAGCCCCAAAATTTTTTCGCCCCACTTTCCTGGAATCAACAGACCTGCGCGCTCGACCGAGAACAGGCGGTCATTTTTTTTCAGCAGGTTGGACAGGCCATGCTCGACGCCGGGCAACAGATCCGCTCATCGATGCACCTGGACGTACTCAATGGCCGTAAAACCGAAATAGAATATATTCTTGGCCCATACATTGAAAAAGCTCAAGAGTTAGGCATCCCTATTCCAGCCGCTGAATATGCCTATCGGGTGATTCAGTTGCAGGACAAACATGCCCGCTAGCGTTTGGTTGCCTGGGCCTGTAATACCTGTAACACAGGGCGTTCGGGCTAAAGAAAATTGATAATTTGCCGAAAAAATAACACTGGGAGAGTGGTTAACCAATAGACAGCGTACGGGGATTTAATTAGGTGGCAGGCAAAAAACAGGATGAATTCCTGATCACTGGAAAACAGCCGGTGGTCAAGCTTATGGAACGAATCATCGCCAGTAAACGCCCCGTGACGGTCGCCTTTAATAAATCCAATGAATCCTTCAGCAGTTTTCTTTTTGCGGTTAGCGCTGATCGTAACGCCTGCCTGATTGACTCTTTGGTGCCAGCATCTGGCAATCAACTCCTGATCGCAGGCGAATCCGCATCGGTACAGTGCAAAATTGAAGGCATCACCAGTTGGTTCGGCGCCGGTAAAATTACCAAAACCGGAAAAACCGACGGCCAGGGCTGGCTACAGATGACCCTGCCAACCCGGGCCTGGTATCGGCAAAGACGAAACGCTTTTCGGGCACAAACCATTGGCTCGCTAGACCTCACGGTGGCCCTTTTTAGCCAGCAACGCCAACGAGCAATAGAAGCCCGGATCGACGACCTTTCCGTAACCGGGTGCCGGATATCCATTGCCAGATTGCCAAATCCTCCCATTATCAATGGCGAAGATTTTTACCGCTGCCAGATCCTTCGATCAGGCCGTCAGGTAGTCAGCTGTGGAGCCATAGCTCGCCATGTCGAACCCGCTATTGGTGGAGGCAACTCCCATCTCGGGCTAAGTTTCACCAACTTAACCCCACAACAGGATTCGGTGTTATCCCAGCTGGTCATCAAGCTTGAACTGGCGATGAACCAGGAAAGGCTGCAAGCCTAACTAGCCAGACCCCTGCTAATACCATCAAGTCCAGGTCCCAGGTAGTTATAGCGGTACTGCTTCGGGCATTTTGTAGTCACGATCAATCTGCTGCAGATATTCAACCTTAACCGGCAAGGTTTGACCCAACCAGAGCGCTCGACTGGTATGGTCTCCGGCATGACCGAGGCCGGTTTCAGGGTGCACCAGAATATCCAGCCCACCACGATTGACCATTAACCAGCGAACTACCCTATCAAATTGCTCCGGGGCAAAGGCGACCTGATACATGGCTCGCGTGTGGGGGCCGACTGGCCCATCTTTCCAACGACCAAGCACCACGTCAAACTCGGCAAGTTGCTCACGGATTTGCTCTGCAACCGAGCGAGTATGGTCTTCGAAATAAATATGGGCGTGATAGCCACTAATCTGATCTACATCAACAAGCTGACTGTTTGATTCAGTCACCATTTAGCTGTTCCCTTTCAAATATTCGGTAGAAAAACAGTGAGATCTAAGCCCTGCGTTATTGATCACTCTGCCCTCTGCTACTTCCGGCTGACAGGCAGACCAGCGCTGGAGCAGGTAGGTATCACCTTTCGATAGGTCGGTAACAGGCTGCATCCGCGCTACCTGGGCCCGAGCCCAGAGCGCTACCAACCTATAAATAGCCACCCTCAAAAAACCCAATCAACCCTACTCAGCCAACCTTAATCTCTGCAGACACCATCAAGCTCAGTCGCAACAGATAACTCCCCGGTGCGCCATTGCCTGGGGCCACAGCCTGTTCAACCTCGATGTTAACCACAAGCTAACGGGTGGCTAAGCTAATCCGTTAAAACTTGCTGCAATATCGCGGCCGCTGGCGCCGGATTTATCCCAATAAAGATTAAATTGGCGATTACCAGTTTCAGCGCTAGTCGCCGCAGCAATCATCACCGCAGCCAGGTCACCCCGGCCGATCTGACAATTACCTTTTAGCGCCATTACCCGCTGATCAATGGTCAGACCGAAGGTCGGGTTGAGCGCATCCGTTAATATGCCTGCATTAACAATGGTGAAATTCAGACCACTTTCGATTAGATATTTTTCCTTATCAATCGACGCCTCTAACAAGCCTTTTTTAATCCAGCCGAGCATTCGCATCTCCCAGGAGGACTTAACCAGGCCAATGGTCGATAACAACACCACGCGGCCCTTAAATCCGGCCGCTTTAGCTGCATCAACCGTATTAACCAGTCCGCCGTACACCGTACCAATAATGTCTTCCCGCTTGCCAAACATGCCTCGACCAGCAATTCCACCGGTGATATCAACCGTAAAAAATAGCGCATCAAGATCACTACCAAAATGACCGACCAGACTTTCAGGCTGGGTAACATCCCCTACCAGCGTGGTGGTCTGGTTACCGAATAGTTGTTCGCCTTTGCTAGCGTCTCGCATCACCGCAACCGCATCAATGCCGTCGCTGATCAGCTG
>JAESTY010000197.1 GCA_016763355.1 Immundisolibacteraceae bacterium | reverse complement strand
GAACCAAACCAGAACCAAACCAGAACCAAACCAGAACCAAACCAGAACCAAACCAGAACCAAACCAGAACCAAACCAGAACCAAACCTGAATTGCAGCACAGCGGGGCTATGCCAATCTAGATGTAAAACGACGCCTTAATCCGATAGCCAGGGAGCGGGTTTTGATCAGTCAAGGCCAAACGCCTGGTCGGTAAAACTGGGCTGATACCACTAGCAATAGTGGTATCAGCCTGGGGCAAGGCTACTGCCATTGCGCCTCAATCAGTTCAGCACCACGCCAGGCCAATGCCATTACCGCTGCGTTGGTGTGAGCCGATACTAGAGTCGGCATAATCGAGCAATCAATCACCCGCAACCCTTTTACACCACCGACCCGCAGTTGGTCATCAACCACAGCCATATCATCGTTGCCCATTTTACAGGTGCCGGCTGGGTGAGCCACCGGGCCACCCATCTCGCTATGAAATTTCATGATTTGTTCGGCAGATGCGGTGCTGATGCCAGGGTTAGTTTCTTCAACTAATAGATCGGCCAGAGGCGCTTGAGCCGCCAGTTCGCGGATTTTTTTCATCACCTGGGCACTCATTTTATAATCGACTTCATGGTCAAAAAATCCGGATTTAATCACCGGATCAGCAGCCGGGTCAGCGCTGTTAATCATGACACTACCCTGGCTTTCAGGGCGCAGCTGATAACCAAAAATCTGCATGCCATCAGCCTTCTCAAATTCGATGCTCATGTCCTTTGGTTCCATGGTCATGCGGGCGGGTTTCAGTGAAAACGGCGCGACTACAAGCTCAATATCGGGTCGGGTCATTTCTGTTTCACTGCGGACAAAAGCAACTACATCGTGGGAGCCGGTGGCCATAAGACCCTTGCCAGTAATCAGGTATTTCAGCAGGTTTTTCACCAGTCCCAGGCCACTAAATTCCCGGTTCAGACTGATGGGCTCTTTCAGCTTGAACTGCACCATCATCATGCGATGTTCGCGCAGGTTCTGACCAACCCCGGGCAGGTCGCTGACCAGGTCAATGCCCAGGCCCTGTAGATGATCCGCCGCGCCAATTCCTGAGAGCTGCAGAAGCTGTGGTGATTGAATGGTGCCGGCGGTGATCAACACTTCTTTATCAGCCCGATATTCAGTTACCTGACCATTTTGAGCGCCTTTCACGCCGACTGCCTGACCATCTTCGATGAGGATTTTTTCGGTTAGAAAGCCAGTCACGATGGTCAGATTAGGTCGGTGACTAATCGGCCGCACAAAAGCGCTGGCGGCATCTTCACGGCGGCCGTCGCGAATGGTGAATTGAACATAGCCGATACCTTCCTGTTCTGGTCGGTTCAGATCATCGCGGGCTTCGAGTCCAAGCTCGGTGCCGGCGGCAATGGCGGCATCACAAATGGGGTGGGGATTGGGGTGGTTGCTGACCCGCAGCGGACCGCCAACACCACGCACGTCGTCTTCACCAAGTTCGTGATCTTCCATGGCTTTAAAGCAGGGCGCTATGTCTTTCCAGCCCCAGCCCTGATTGCCAAGTGCTTCCCAGTCATCAAAATCCTGAGCCTGACCACGGGTGTAGAACATGCCGTTGACCGTACTTGAACCGCCCATCATCCGGCCACGAGGCCAGGACTCAGACAGGTTGCCATTACCGGGCTCAGGCTCGGTGTTGAAACGCCGAACATGATGCTTATCAAACAGCAGCTTGCCGAACCCCTTCGGCATTTTCACGATCATGCTGTTGTCGTCTTTGCCTGCTTCGAGCAGCAACACCGAGTGGCGGCCACTTTCGGTCAGTCGGTTGGCCAGCACGCAGCCGGCAGAACCTGCGCCGACAATAATAAAATCGTAACTCATGGGGTCGCTCCCTGTAGATAATCCCGTTGCGATAAGACCCTCGTTGGCATCACCCAGAGAACTGCCCAAATGGGACCGTTCAGAAACTGGGTGGATAGGCAGCGATGGTCGAATACCGGTCTTGTTATAAAGATGCTGACCCTCGATCGTGACTCAGCATCTATCAATTACCAGTATGCCGTATTTCGGCTCGAATGCGGTCAGCAGGAAGCGGTTTACCCCGGCTTTTTCAGCGCTTACTCAGGCTTTTTGAGTCCCGTAGAACAGCATGGAAACATGCACGGCTTCGGCAAAGAACAGCCAGCGCTCGGTCAGTAGTCCGCCGCTGACACTGAGTAGCGCCAGCACAGATAAGAAGGTCGCCAGACCGCCGGAGGTCATCAACACACCAACCATCAATGCGGTGGGTAGCACAAAGGCGAAGATCACCGCGGTACGGCGCAGTTTTTTGGCGTGGCGGCGGGCAATGGTGAAGCCCATCTCTTTCTGCACGAAATTAGGTTCGGTATGGGGTGGTTCTAGCAGGGTGACATCACCGAGTCCGCCGAGTCCGGTGGCGCTGCCAATGTCATATTGGGCAGGTACCTTGTCCACCAGGGTCCAGTAGCTATATTTAAGCGCCCAACTAATGGGCAATAGCAGCAGGGTTAATAGCACTAGTACATTGGTATCGATACCTATCAACTGACCCACACTGGTCAGCCAGACTGCGCCTCCGGCCAGCGCCAGTACCAGGTAATTCACCACGGTTAACGGGTTATTCCACTGCGGAATGGTTTTTAAACTGGCGTAAATCATGCCAGTGGCGCTCACGGTAATGGCGGCCAACACTATGGCTAGCCAACCTGCCAGGCTCCAACCACCGGATGTGCTGCCGACAATCACCCAGCCTGCGGCAAAAATTAACACCAATGGATAGGTGGCAATTGCGGCCACTCCCTCACGGGATAACCAGGAAGTGCGCCATTGAGACATGGCCCGCCATGCCCGTTCTGGGTGGCCAAGATGAAAGGTCGATGCTAGTAATCCGCCGGTGACCAGGGTCAGGCCGACTGCAAAGCCGGCCATGCCGAGACCGCGATCAGTAGGTAGCAGGCCATTAAGGTTGAGGATCATTAGCAGCATCAGTAGACCGTATCCGGTACCTGATGCGGTGGTGAAAAGAATCACTGAGAGTGCTGGATGCATAGGAACTAAAGTCGCGGTTTAAAGTGTTTGGGAAATGACCGGAACGAAATGTTGCTGACGCAGGGTTAGCGTGAAAACAGCCGGTCTACCCATTTCAGGAAACGACTATCAACGGTTTCCTGTTTGTCGATGGTCAGGGGGCGGTAGCTGCTGGTCGGGCCAGACTTGGGCCGAGGTGGCAGATATTTATTGGTTGGTTTGTAACCCAGCTCAGGCATCAGGTCGAAGCCGTTGCGTTCAGCTACCAGCTTGGAGACATCGGAGTTTTCATCACCCAGATCACCAAAGTGACGGGCTCCTGCCGGGCAGGTCGATACGCAGGAAGGTTGACGCTCTTCTTCTTTCAGGTTTTCGTTATATATACGGTCAACACAGAGGGTGCATTTTTTCATCACCCCGGCATCCTGGTCATACTCGCGGGCGCCATAGCCACAGGCCCATGAGCAGAGTTTGCAGCCGATACATTTGTCTTCATCAATCAGCACAATGCCATCTTCGGCCCGCTTGTAAGAAGCGCCAGTCGGGCAAACCGTTACACAATCCGGGGATTCACAATGCAGGCAGGAGCGCGGTAAATGTACCGTCTGGCCGGCGGTGGGTCCGAGTTCTGGCTGGCTCACCTCGTAGGTATGAATGCGGTTAAACCAGACCCCGTCCGGGTCTTTGCCATAGGGATTAAGATCGGTCAACGGCGCGGCTGGCCCGCCGGTGTTCCACTCTTTACAACTGACTGCACAGGCATGACAGCCAACACAGGTATCCAGGTCAATGACCAGGCCGAGTTTTTTTGTGCTCGGTTGGGAGGGTAAGGCGGTCATTGGCTAGCTCCAGAGTCGTCTGTTTTCGAGGATCGTTTGCGTCTGAAAATTTCACCGTAGCGCAAAATTGAAGGCCGTTTCGGTAACTGTTGTGGCGGCTCTAAATCATCAAATTGCGGATAACTTTCCTGGGCCTCATGGGGACCGGCTTTGGTGATTTTTACCCGCAGGTCATACCAGGCGGCCTGACCGGTGACCGGATCAGAGTTGCTGTAACGATGACCGCCTTCTTTTTCAGGCAATAATTCGGAAATCAGGTGGTTAAGTAAAAAACTCTTCTTTACTTCGGCAACGTCCTTATCCAGGTTCCAGGTTCCGGCCCGGTTACTAATTGCATTCCAGGTCCAGACCGTATCGACGTTAACCCCGGTTTGGAGTCGAGCCTGGCCCTTAATCTTGCCGTGATGGCTCTCTACCCATATCCAGTCATCATCTTCGATGCCCAGTTTGGCCGCGGTGTGGCGGTTGATATAAAGCTTATTGCTGCCCATGATCTGGCGCTGCCAGGCATTCTGCGAATCCCAGGCGTGATACATGATCATCGGCCGCTGGGTCAGGGCGTGCATTGGAAATTCCTGGTCATCGGTGGCCGCTTCTTCAAACGGTGGATACCAGATCGGTAGTGGGTCGAAATAGGTCTCGACTCGCTCGCGGTGTTCTTCTGGCGGCTGCTGATCGCCGTGGCCCTGGGCCGCAAGGCGAAACTTCTGCAGCGGCTCGCTGTAAATTTGCAGAATCACCGGATCCGCACTACCGATAAACCCGCGCTCCTTGGCGTAGTCCAGGTATTTCTGGTTGGAATGTTTGTAGTAGTGCATGGTCTCTGGCATCTGTTCGTGCCAGAAACACTGGTTATCTATATAAGCCTGCAGCTGATTCGGGTTGGGTTCGCCATTGCCGTGTTTATCGCCGTTGGCACCGCGCCAGCCGGCCAGAGTGCCGATGCCAGGTTTACGTTCATGGTTAGCGATGTAGTCCGGGTAGCCACCTGGGTATTTAGGCGTGCCATCGTCGTTGGTCATGCCAGGCAGCTTTAACCGAGCGCCCAAATCCAGCAGTACATCCTGAAACGGTCGCACATTACGGGTCAGCTCAATCACCGGCTGGCGGATCGAATCGCTCGGTCCTTCCGGACTACTGATGGGCCGATCAAGTAGTGATATGGCGTCAAAACGTTCTAAGTAGGTGGTATCTGGCAGGATTAGGTCGGCAAAAGGCACCATCTCCGAAAAAAATGCATCCGAATAGATGATGAATGGAATCTTGTAGTCATCACTATTTTCTTTTTTGTCGGTGAGCATCTCCATCATGCCGGCGCTATTCATCGACGAATTCCAGCTCATGTTGGCCATGAATAGAAACAGGGTGTCGATCGGGTAGGGGTCGGCCTTCCAGGCGTTGGTAATGACCATGTGCATCAGGCCGTGAGCCGAAATCGGTGCTTCCCACGAATAAGCTTTATCGATACGCACCGGGGTACCATCTTCTTCAAGCAGTAAATCTTCTGGACCGGTGGGAAACCCAAGTGGTGGGCCACCCAGAGGGCTATTGGGTTTGACCTGACCCGGTTTGCCCGCAGGTAACTGATGGGGTGGTATCGCTTTTGGAAATGGGGGTTTGTAACGAAACCCACCGGGCACGTCGATGGTACCTAGCAGCATCTGCAATAAGTGCAGCGCGCGACAGGTATGAAAACCGTTGGAGTGTGCCGAAATCCCCCGCATGGCATGGAACGCCACCGGCCGGCCGGTCATCTGGGCCTGTTCGCGTCCGGCCCAGTCGGTCCAGGGGATATCGAGGGTGATTTCCTGCTCAAACGCTACTTCGGCTAGCTCTGAAGCAATGCGGTGGATGGTACCGGCTTCGATACCGGTGGTGTCGGTTACGGCTTCTGGCGCGTAGTCATCATTTAGATAGCGCCTGGCCATCAGGGCGAACGCAGGTTCTACGTCGGTGCCGTCAGCCAGTGCGTACTGGCCGGTGAAAGTGGGCTGTGAACCTGCGGCCACGGCAGAGCCAGGTTGGCCTGTATTACCATCCCAGCAGAGCGGATTGCCTTCGTCGTCGCGGGCAAACAGACCATCGTTGGCTTCACCAGGATTGCTGATGACTAACCAGCCCGCATTGGTATAGCGGGCCAGGTATTCAAAATCAACCTTATCGGCTTTAAGCAGCTGATGGATCAGTGAAAAGATAAACAGACCATCGGTGCCGGGGCGAATACCGACCCACTCATCGGCGATGGCGGAATAGCCAGTGCGAATTGGATTAACCGAAATGAATTTGGCGCCATTAGCTTTCAAGGTCGCCAAACCGGCTTTAATTGGGTTGCTGTCGTGATCTTCGGCGACACCGAACATGACGAAATACTTACTCAGTTGCCAGTCAGGTTCGCCAAATTCCCAGAACGAGCCGCCGATAGAATAGAGTCCGGCTGCGGCCATGTTTACCGAGCAGAAACCACCGTGAGCCGCGTGATTGGGAGTGCCAAAGTTGGTTGCCCACCAGCCGGTTAGGGCCTGGCTTTGATCTCGACCGGTAAAAAACGCCAGTTTCTTCGGGTCAGTTTCACGGATTTTGCCGAGCCGGTCAGTGGCGATCTGCATCGCTTCATCCCAGCTGATTTCCTTGAATTCGCCCTTGCCACGTTCGCCCACTCTTAGCAGCGGTTGGCTCAGTTTAGCCGGCGAATGCTGTTTCATAATGCCAGCACTACCCTTGCCGCAGAGCACTCCTTTATTAGTCGGGTGGTCCGGGTTGCCTTCTATATAGCGCAGCTCACCATCTTTTAGGTGCACCTTGATGCCACAACGGCAGGCACACATGTAGCAAGTGGTAAATTTGACTTCGTCACTAATAGAGGGTGAACGGTCGATGACCGGATCAACGGGCTGGCTAGACAAGATTTTTTCCTTTCATTCCGATTACGTGTATCGGTGACCGAAACGTAATTGACTGGCCACGGCATTAATAATGTCGTCCGTAACTGCCATCCGCATAGGGTATGGCGACTGTTAATTGTTCTTGATGAGAATCAGCAGCGAAGCTGTCGTTAACAGGCTCTGTTATCAATTGTTACGATTTCTTAAGAATAAGTTTAGAACTGGATATTATATTGGAAATCCTTTTCAGGGGATGGCTTTTTCATTGCATCTTTGTTTTGGTGATGGGTCGGTTTTTTAACGCCGATTAAACAGCGTGCCAACTAGCCAGCCAAATAGCAGGGCAAACAGCAAACTGCCCACTCCGTAAAGTACCGGCTGGGTAAAGGCTGCCTGTTCAAGCTGTTTCACCAGGCCGACTTTGACTACTTCAAATTGGCTCTCGGCACGACTAAAGCCGCTGTCATTTTGAGTCACCAAAGTCACCTGGTATTTACCAGTAGGCGCACTGGATGGCAGCATCAGTCGGGCGAAAAATTGGTTGTGCTGGCCTACCAGGGGTTTCTCCGGCTGATTGATTAGCAGGTTGCGAGCTTTTAACAACCGGCCATAGGCATGGCGCCACTGTTTCAGGCTGGTTGGCGTTTGCTCTGGGTCGGTCATGTCATCCGGCAGATATCCCAGCAGGTCTGTTAGGTCGCCGTTCTGGTCGCCGCTCTGGTCGCCGAAATTGAATTCGCCGACCGGGCCTGAACTGAACACCGCCAGATAACCCGGTGCATTTTGGAGTTCAGCGGAGGGTCCATTGAGCCAGATACCGGTTTGTCTGGTTTTTTTACTGATCTGGCGATCATGCCTGGGCCCCGAGACGATGATGATTGCGGGGTTAGAGGCCGGCGCGTTAGCTCGTAACACCACTAACTGGCCCTGAAAAAACAGGCCCGCTTTAACCTGTTCAGGCGTAGCAGTGATGCCAGGTTTAATAGTGTCAGTGGATTCGGCCCAGGGTGATGCAAGCGGTGATGCCGGCCGTGATGCCAGGGGTGATGCCAGCGCTGATGTCAGCGGTGATACCCCGGGTGATTCCCCAGGTGATGGCAGGGCATCGGAGGTCAACCCGTTTGTTGCGCCTGACAGCAATAAAACCAGCGCGGACAATCTCATTAGATGATTCATTAGTGACCGCCTCCGGTAACCATGCCAAACAGTTCCACCGGTTCGCTAATCAGGTTAAACATCAACCAGGCGCAAACCAGCAGCACGATTAGCGCGAGTAGGAAGCGTAATTCCTCACCTTTTAATTTAGTGCCGGCACGGGCGCCGATTTGCGCGCCGATCACCGACCCTGCCATCAATAGCAAGGCCAATACCACGTCTACGGTTTGTACCCGAATAGCTTGTTGCAGGGTGACATTGGCTGCCACAAACATGATTTGAAACAGAGATGTGCCAATGACAATAGCGGTCGGCATACCCAGCAGGTAAATCATCGCTGGCACCATAATAAAGCCGCCGCCAATGCCCATGATGGCCGCTAACACACCAATGATTATGCCCAGGCCTACTGGCAGGATGGCACTGATAGTCACGCCGGACGTGGGGAAGGTCATCTGCCACGGCAGGCGTTGGCGCCAGGTGAGGTGGTTCGGTTGCTGGTTATCGGCTGCAGTTTCGTCAGGGCTGGTTGATTGACGCCGGTTTTTTAAATTGGCGCGCACACTTTCGATCATCATCATCGAGCCGATGCTGCTCAGCAGCACCACGTATAAGAGTTTAATCACCAGGTCGACCTGGCCGGTGGCACGTAGCCAGGCAAACAATGACACCCCAAAGGTGGACCCGATTAAGCCGCCGATCAGCAACATAATGCCCATGCGTAGATCAACCCGAGCGCCGCGCCAATGGGCTATTACCCCCGATAGAGATGCGGCCGCCAGCTGGTTGGCTTCGCTACCGACCGCAATCGCCGGCGGAATGCCGATAAATATCAGCAGTGGGGTCATTAAAAATCCGCCGCCTACCCCAAATAAGCCGGACAGAAACCCGACGCCGCCGCCGATGGCCATCAGCATGAGTAGAGACACGGACACTTCGGCAATAGGTAAATAGATATGCAGCATAGGATGGAACGAAAGCCTGAAAAGAGGGGGAATGGAAGGTGTTAGGGCGGGTTTTGGATTGGATTAATATAACCAACGATTATAACGATTATCCGAGTAGTTCTAGCGGTGAGGTAGGCAAAGATTTTTTTGATGGCTGACATTGATGATTTTGATCGAACAATGGTCGACAATGGGGGCTATATCCGAATGACCGATTCAGTAGAAAATCACCAAGGAGCTACTTGAATGAATGCACCGCAGACAGAGTCCCCCAAATTATTGGAGTGGCCGCCTGAAGGCGAAACCCGTGCCCCCTATCAGGTTTATCTTGATCCAGAAATTTATGCTCAGGAGCAGGAGAAGATATTTCGTGGTCCGGCCTGGTCTTTTTTAGGACTCGACGTTGAAGTGGCTAATCCGGGCGATTTTAAATCCACCTTCGTCGGTGATACCCCGGTGGTGCTGAGTCGGGATGCAGACGGCAAAGTACATGCCTTCGTTAATCGCTGTGCTCACCGTGGCGCGATGGTTTGCCGGCAGTTAAACGGCAATACCGATGTTCACACCTGTGTCTATCACCAGTGGGCGTTTGACCTCAGTGGTGACCTGGTGGGTGTGCCATTTCGTCGTGGTTTAGCCGGTAAGGGTGGTTATCCGAAAGATTTTGAGATGAAAGATCACGGCCTGCAAAAACTGCGGGTCGAACAGGTTCAGCACATGGTGTTTGCCACCTTCGATGAAAATGCGCCGAGTCTGGAAGAATTTCTTGGCGAAGAGATGTGTGGCAACATCAAACGGGTGATGCAGCGACCTATTAAAGTGTTAGGCCACAGCCGCCAGTTTTTCAAGGGCAACTGGAAGCTCTATTCAGAGAACGCCCGGGATAGTTATCACGGCGGCTTATTGCACCTGTTTTATCCCACCTTCGGCATTTATCGCCAGGGTCAAACCGGCTCAGTCCATGTGGACGACAGCGGCATGCACATGCTGCTGCAGGTGAATGAACCCGATAAGTCGCAAAGCATCGAGGCTTATCAGGAAGCCAGCTCACGTAAAGCCGAAGAGGGCGCAACCCTGGCCGATCCGCGGCTGCTTGAATACCGGCCTGAGCTGGGCGACGAGACCATGCTTACTATTCAAAGTCTGTTTCCTAGTGTCATCGTGCAGCAGATTTCCAACACCCTGGCGGTGCGGCAGATATTGCCAAAAGCTTTCGATGAAACTGAACTGGTCTGGACTTTCTACACCTTTGCAGATGATGATCAGTCGATGATCGATCACCGCTTGCTGCAGATCAACATGGTGGGCCCAGCCGGGTTTATCTCTATGGAAGATGGTGAAGCCGTCGAGATTTGCCAACGTGGCATGCATCGCGATGCGGATAAGACTTCCTTCATCGAAATGGGAGGCACCGGCTCCGGTAGTATCGACCACATGGGCTTTGATGAAAATCCGATTCGGGGTTTCTGGAAGGGTTATCGGAAGTTGATGGGGCTATAGTCCTTAAACCAATCTCGTAAAAAGAAACCCGCTTTGGCGGGTTTCTTTTTGGACACGCCATTTTCAGGCCCAAGGTTTATTTCGAGAGTACAAATCCCTCATACCCATTTTCCGCTACGCCGGCCAGGCGCTCAAAAAATAGTGGCCCACCTAGATAGACCGCGAACTGGCGGTGTTTGCCGGCAATATTAGCGCCGGTGTACCAGGAGTCGGTGAGTGGGAACAGGGTCTCGTTGGCAATCTCCAGCACTTCTTCGCTCCAGGGTATTTCAACACCGGCAGCCGGCTTTATTGTTGCCAGGTTCTGTTCGCGCAGATGGCCAATGCAATCCCTAATCCATTCAGCTTCCAGCTCAGCACCCAACGGCATGTTGTAAAGCACCGATGGCGTTTCCGGGCCGTGAATCATAAACAGGTTGGGAAACTTTGGAATGGTCATGCCTAAATAGGTGTTGAAGCGTTCAGCCCACTCCTGGTTAAGACTAATGCCCCCACGCCCTTTGGGGTTGAGCCGCTGCATAGCGCCGGTAATCGCATCGTAGCCGGTCGCCAATACCAGAATATCTAGCGGGTGTTGTTCACCGCTAGTGGTGTTTATTCCCGTTGGAGTAATCGCCTCGATGGGATCGGCTTTCAGGTCAACAAGGGTGACGTTATCCCGGTTATAAGTCGCATGATAATCGCTGTCCAGAATTAGCCGTTTGGTGCCAATGTAGTAATCCGGAGTAGCTTTGCGGCGGTAACCGGGTCAGTCACCGTGGCGCGAATTTTCGATCGCACAAATTCGGCTAATGAATAATTGGCCTCTTTATTGATCAAAATATCACCATAGCTGCTAAAAGCGATGGCGAAGCCGCCTTTCTGCCACAGTGATTCATAGAGTTGATTGCGCTGCTCTTCACTATCCTCCAGCGCTGAGCGTTCGCCGGGAAT
>JAESTY010000196.1 GCA_016763355.1 Immundisolibacteraceae bacterium | reverse complement strand
CCGACAGTAGAACGCCAACATCTCATCGAGTTGGGTTGTTCTAAGAACAATATGGTCTATCGCTGTAATTTCAATCATCGTTGGTCTGGCATTAGATTGGGGCCGGTATGAGCCGAGTCCGGGCGTTGCTCAGGGTAGACCATATTATAGTTCAGACACAAAAAAGGCCGAACCATTACTGGTCCGGCCTTTTTCTGATCTGAACCCGTTCAGGTTCAGATCAGTATTTAACTCACACCGAGTTCTTTCAGGGTGGTTTTAATGCGCTGACGCAGTTCGTCAGAGGCCTGAGAAACAGGCGGACGAATTGGGCCGGCTTCCAGCCCAATCTCTTCAAACCAGCATTTCATACTCGCCAGTGCGGAGGCGTAGGTGAAAGTGTGCACCACGTCCCAGAGGAAAACGTCGCCGTAGAAATCACGGATATCATTGAGCTGTATGCTGGCCTGATAGGCTTCTTCCCATTTGCCTTCAGCGGCAAGTGCCCGATAGTCGTTGATCAGGTGACGCTTCTTACCAAACAGAATGTAAGAGAGTTCACCAAACACCACCTGGCCACCGTTGCGCAAATCGTCGAGAAAGACATTTTCCAACGGATCAGAGAGTACGAAGTCATCACGCAGAATTTTACGTAACTTAAGAGACTCAGCACGGCTAACCACGCCCTGCTTGGCACCGACCACGGTTTCAAGATCAGACAGACGTTTCATCAGGTCCCAACCCAGCACTTTGCCGGAAACCGGAGTGCGATAAAGCACAACGGCCATGTCAGAACGATCGGTGATGAATTTGAACCAGGCAAAAATTTCATCATCGGTACGTAGTTGAACCACCGGGTTGATGACTTCAACTCCGTCAAAACCCAGGGCTTCGAGGCGCTGCATTTTCTCTACGGCCTGATAAGCACTAGGATCAAGAATGATTGAAAACAGTGGCACACGACCGGCAACCGCTTCAGCCATGACTTCGTGATAGCGGTACCATTCTTCGAGGGTGGCGTTCCAGCACTCGGCGATAAAGCCACCAACCACCAGACCATCTACACCCATTTCAATAAAGGCTTCGACATTCTTACGCATGCCTTCTTCATCAAAATTAAAATCGTTGTTAACCGGTGTTACCGGGCATAGAAAGAATCCCTTGATGGTGTCCTGGGCCCACTGTTTTGCTTCTGAACGGGTGTATTTCATGTCCTACTTCCTCACGTTAACTTATAAATTGATCAGCTTGCGCTAGTTGAAATAAAAACCGTGACACTACCTTGAATTGGCCTGGACTGGATTAAAGATCAACGCTTTAAACATTTCCTGAACGAATCATAGATGGATACAACAGTTGATCTGTTCACTATACCGAAACCGGCTCCCGAACGGTCGTTCGGTCGATGGATTTTTGTAAATATTTCAGCACCAGCATTTAGCACTAATTTGAAAAGGATTTGCTGCGCTCCTGTAACCGGTGAACAACCAATAATACTGCTGCCACGATCAGTAATGGGGTTGCCACCCACTGCACTGCTGCCCAGCCCAGTTCACGTACCACCCAGCCGGATCCCAACGCTGCGAAAGCCTGTGCGGTAAATACCGAAAATTCATTAACTGCCTGAATCCGGAACCGGGAATGACCTGGGGAATTTTGAGCCAGCAAGGTAGTAGAACCAACAAACAGCAGGTTCCAGCTAATACCCAACATTACCAGGGCAACCCAGATATGGTCATAACTAATACCCGACAGGGCCACTGCCAGACTCATTACAAAGCCAATCCAGCCCATCGACATGACCACGCGAGCACCAAACCGCGCAACCAGGTGACCACTGAAAAGTGAGGGCAGATACATCGCCATAATATGGCTCTGGATGACAAAAGCGGTCTCTTTTAATGAATGGCCCATACTGTGGTGCAACTGCAGCGGAGTGGCGGTCATGATTAAACTCATTACCGCATAAGCGGTCATGCCACCAACAATCGCCAATAGGATCGCTGGCGTTAGCAGGTCTTTAATGGATCGGTTACCTGCTGCCTTGTCAGGCAGAGTAACTACACTATTTTTATATCCCGCCAGCAGCACCAGTGAACCGACTAGCATCAGTACTGCAATGGCGATAAATGAACCTGTATAGGTCGGTAAATCCCAAAGATGGGCACCACGCTGGGCAACTTCTGGTCCGACCCAGGCAGCAACAATACCGCTAAGCATCAATACCGATATGGCTTTACCCGCCTGATCTACGGAAACAGATTCAGCCGCAGCAAACCGAAACTGCTGAATAAACGCCACGCAAAACCCGGTCACAAAAAGCGCCGCGGTAAATAACCAGAAATTTGCCAGATTGAGCGCTATTGCGGCGCCAACGGCAGATAAACCACCGACAAACACAGCACCACTGAAACCAGCTCGGCGACCAAACCGGGCCATGATCAGCGCTGCTGGAATCGTGCCAGCTGCGGTACCAACAATGGAAGCGGCCACCGGTAAGGTAGTCCAGGCCGGATTAGGCGACAGATCGGCCCCCACTAGCCCACCCAGCAGCACCATTGCCGGTACCGCGCTCAGCGCTAAACACTGAGCGCAGAACAGCACCACCAGATTGCGGTTTAGTAGCCTGGGCTGAGACTGATCTGAGGACATTTTAATACGCTCCTGATCAGTAAGACTTGGGCAATCCCAATACCCGTTCAGCGATATAACTGAGGATCAGCTGGGGACTCACCGGCGCGATTCGGGCAATCATCACTTCGCGCATATAGCGTTCCACATGATATTCCTTGGCGTAACCATATCCGCCATGAGTCATTACTGCCTGGGTACAGGCTTTAAAGGCTGCCTCGGCAGCTATGTATTTGGCCGCATTGGCATGGGCACCAGCTTCCTCACCCTGGTCATAAAGGGTGGCTGCTTTAAATGCGAGCAAATTGGCGGCTTCCAGTTCTGCCCAGTTAATCGCCAGCGGATGTTGAATCCCCTGGTTCTGACCAATCGGCCGATCAAACACAATACGTTCTTTGGCATATGCACTGGCTTTACGTAGCGCTGCGCGGCCAATGCCGACGGCTTCCGCAGCCACCAGCACCCGTTCTGGATTAAGACCATGTAACAGGTAGTAAAAGCCTTTACCTTCTTCGCCGATCAGATCTTCAGCAGGCACTTCGAGGTTGTCGATAAACACCTGGTTGGAGTCGACACACTTACGGCCCATTTTATGGATTTCGCGAATTTCACACGATTTACGATCAAGATCGGTATAAAACAGCGATAAGCCCAATGTCGCCTTTTCACATTCCTCGATCGGGGTGGTGCGGGCAATCAACAACATTTTGTCAGCTTGCTGGGCGGTGGATGTCCAGACCTTGGAACCGTTCACCAGGTAATGGTCGCCTTTGTTCTCGGCACGGGTTTTCAGATGAGTGGTATTCAACCCCGCATCCGGTTCGGTGACCGCAAAACAGGCTTTTTGATCGCCCCGTATTAACGGCGGCAACATGCGTGCTTTTTGCTCATCCGTGCCAAATTTAACAATGGGGTTGGGGCCAAAAATATTCAAATGAATGGCCGAACAGCCACTCAGGCAAGCCCCGGACTCGGCCACGGCCTGCATCATCAGCGCGGCTTCGGTAATGCCCAGACCGGCGCCGCCGTACTCTTCAGGCATGGCAATACCGAGCCAACCACCTTCGGCCATGGCAGCGACAAAATCATTCGGAAACTCACCGGTGTCATCGCGATCTAGCCAGTATTGGTCGTCAAAATCAACACATATGCGGCCGACATGATCAACAATTGCCTGCTGCTCGTCTGTCAAACTAAAATCCATGTTTGTTCTCCCCTTCCCGCTGTTTAGATTTGAATTAACTATGATTCAGGTTGGCCAGGTCAGTTATCAGACCTAGCGCCAACCAGATATCCGCAATTTAAAATCAAGATTACTGAAACTGCTCAAGAATAGTTACCTTTTCCCTCCCACTTGGGCGATCAGGCAGCTAAAATACCCGCTCTTCGGGTTTCACCGTTATCCATACTCTTTACGCTGATACCTAACCCCCTTCGTTTCGCTCTGGTGATTTTATGCTCCTGCTACTGACTTGTGTCGTATTGGGGATCGGTTTCGGTCTGTTGTTACACAAACTGTTCGGTAAAACCGGTAATCAACACGCCTTAGCAAAAGAAAATCAGCAGTTGAAAAGCGAATTTGAGCGCTATCGGGGCCAGGTCAATGACCATTTTTCGACCAGCGCTGAGCTCTTTGAACGGGTCAGTGATGACTATCGACGGCTGCTGGGACACATGGCTGACGGTACTAACAATCTAGACATTGAGCTCCCAGAAAGATTACTTGCTGATTTTAAAGTTGCGCCAACCCCAATCAAAGCCCTTGCAGAAGAAAGTGACCAACCCGCTCAATCTAGTGACGAAACAGCCGAAACTTCTATCAAGCCAGGCAATGAAACCATCAGTATTGTTGAAAGCAATCATGCCGTATCAGAGTCAGCTAATGACTCATCAGCAGAAACAGCCGCTTCGATTGATGAACAAGAGCCTGACACGAAGCCCACTTAACGAATTCAGAACCGCCGTCCATTTTGGACACCTTTATCAAACAGGATTTAAAACGTTGATTTCCACCAGTAATATCACCATCCAGTTCGGCGCCAAGCCGTTATTTGAAAATATCTCGGTAAAGTTCGGCAACGGCAACCGTTATGGATTAATCGGAGCCAATGGTTCCGGAAAATCAACTTTTATGAAAATCCTTTCTGGTGAACTGGCCGCCTCGCAAGGCTCGGTTTCAGTATCGCCGGGTGACCGGGTTGGCGTACTCAAGCAGGACCAGTTTGCCTACGAAGAGTTCTCTGCTCTGGATACGGTGATCATGGGTCATGCCGAGCTGTGGGACGTAAAACGCGAACGAGACCGGATTTACGCCCTGCCGGAAATGAGTGAAGAAGATGGCATGCTGGCCGGTGAACTCGAAGGAAAATATGCGGAACTGGACGGCTATTCAGCCGAAGCCCGGGCAGGTGAACTGTTATCCGGGGTTGATATTCCGGTGGAACAGCATTACGGCCCGATGAGCGCTATTGCACCCGGTTTTAAACTGCGGGTACTACTGGCCCAGGCGCTATTTTCGGAGCCCGATATTCTGCTGCTCGATGAGCCCACCAATAACCTCGACATTAATACCATCCGTTGGCTCGAAGAAGTCCTTGAGCAGCGTAGCTGCACCATCATCGTCATCAGTCATGACCGCCATTTTTTAAATTCGGTCTGTGATCACATGGCCGATCTGGATTACGGCACCCTCAAGCTCTATCCGGGTAATTACGATCAGTACATGCTCGCCTCGACCCAGGCGCGAGCCACTCAAATTGCGGTGAACGATCGCAAAAAAGTCCAGGTCGATCAGCTTAAAGCCTTTGTGGCACGCTTCTCAGCCAATGCATCGAAATCGAAACAGGCAACTTCACGCGCCAGACAGATTGATAAAATCAAAATTGAAGATATCAAACCGTCGAGCAGGAAAAACCCTTATATCCGTTTCGATTTCGAGACCAAACTGCATCGCCGCGCTTTGCATGTTAAAGGGCTAACCGCCGGTTATGATGAAGACCTGTTTACCAATCTGAACCTGGATATCGACGCCGGCGACAAGGTAGCAATCATTGGTGCCAATGGTATTGGCAAGACCACCCTGCTACGCACCTTGATGAACGAGTTTGAACCTAAAGACGGGTTAGTTAAGTGGGCTGAAAATGGTCGTATCGGCTACTTTGCCCAGGATCATGCCGGCGAATTCGACAACAACGACCTCCTGATGGACTGGCTTGCCGAACATCGCCAGCCTGGCGATGACGAACAGGTGCTCCGCAGCCAGCTGGGCAGAATGTTGTTCTCTGGTGATGACATGAACAAAAGAGCCAACGTTCTCTCCGGTGGAGAACAGGCCAGAATGATTTTTGCTCGGATCGTGATGCAGAAAAACAATATCCTGGTGCTCGACGAGCCCACTAATCATCTGGATATGGAATCCATTGAATCCCTGAACATGGCGCTCGATGAATACACCGGCACCATCTTATTTGTCAGCCATGACCGGCTGTTTGTCTCTTCGCTGGCAACCCGGATTCTTGAAGTTTCTGAGACTGGCATCAAAAATTATGCCGGCAGCTACGATGATTACCTGCATGCCGAGGGGCTAGAATAACCGCAGAGTCAAACCATGGTTACCAAAAAATGGCGGTGGCGATTTTTATCGTCCACCGCCATTTTTTTGCCCGTTGACTAAGAGCTGTTAACTGATCAAGTCCTGTTTGGGCATGGCGCGAACCTGGCCCATCTGATGACAGACCGCGACCAGATCGCCATTGGAATCCCAGATTTCACCATCTTCTTCCAGAATTCCGTTCTGGACGATAAAGTTTCTGAACCGCGCCCGCAGCCAACCCGGCGCTGGCAGCTTATGTAGATGAACCGTCAACTCGACGGTCGGCACCCAACCCACATAACCCAGCAGGTTAAAGATCGGCGGTGGCTGGGCGTCGGCAAACATCAGCATGGAAAACAGATCTGCCGGCGATTCATCCTGAAAGCGCATCCAGACACGAAACTCGGCAGAGTCACCCTTGCCCCAGTTGGTGCAGGCAGGATCTAACCGAGTATCCAGGGTTTGGTGTATTGGCGTATCTACCTTAATCACTTCAGCCAATGGGATACAGGTTTCAACCGGCGGAAACTCCGGCATTTCGATCTCTATGGAAGTGGGGCCGGTGGCCCTTGAGAGATCGCTATAACTGGCGGTGACATGCAGGGTCTGCTTACCATTCTGGAACAACCGGGCAATGCCGGTTGACATGCTTTTGCCGCTTTTTAACAGCTCGGTAGTCACCTCTGCTTTGCCAGCAACCGTAGGGCTTAAATAATGGCCGGTAATGGTCAATGGATCAGGGTGCGGCATCTGTTCGGCCAGCACCTTGGCTACCGCGGCCAACTGATAGCCGCCATTAGGCACATCGCGAACACTCCAACGATCCGCAAATTCCAGCTGCCATCGGTCAGCACCGATTTTTTCAAATTGCGAGTCCTGTGCAATCGGGTTCATACCTGGTTCCTCTTTATCCTGAATTGGGTCTATTTTATGCGTCGGAAAACGCAGCTTTTTCTTTAACCTGAATTAAATCAGGTAGTTATTATCATTGTTCGATCATGGCTATATCGGGCAGGTTTTCAAGTACGGCCTGATAGGTTTTATGACTCGTTAACACCTCAATCACTGTTGGTAGTGGTTCTGCCCAAATCTCCGGCAGATCGATCTCACCGGGGGTCATCAGCGGGAATGCCAGTTGCTCCTGCGCAGGAGAAAAATCAGTCGTTACCTGCTGATTGTTACCCCTAGCATTTACCCGATACTAACCATGCCAGGATAAATTCACTGCATTTAATCCATACAAACTAAATGGCGGACGATCAGAAATCGTTAGACGTTGATAACAGAGTCCTGCGGGAATGCCGTTAGCCCTACCTAGCGCAGCCAATAGATAACTTTTGGCATAGCAAAATCCGGTGCGGTGTTCGAGTACATCAGAAGCTTTACAGGTAACCGGATTAAGCCGGTAATCCGAACTCTGTTTTATCTGGTCGCGGACAAACTCAAAGCAATGTCGAGCGACCTGCTCAGTACTGGCCAATCCATCGGCTAATGCAGCTGCCTGACTGGAAACCGTGCCAGTTTGCCAATCGATAAACTCGGTCGAGGCTAAATACTTGTCCATAACAAAACTGGAGCCAGCAGATCACTCTGCTGGCTCCGATCACTTTTCCTTAACAGGCCTCAATAGGAGCGCGGCATACCCAGGTCGTGCTGAGCAATGTAGTTCAGCGTCATTTCATCGGTCACCGGCGCAATACGGTTCAAGCGCAGGTTACGATAATGACGTTCAACTCCAGACTCTGAGATATAACCGGCACCACCCAGGGTCTGAATCGCACGATCTGCGGCAAACAGCGCAGCATGTGACGCGGCGTATTTAGCGTGAGCAGATTGCACCCCACATTCGCGGCCCTGATCGTACAACCAGGCAGCTTCAAACACCTTCAAGCGAGCTACTTCCAACTGAATACGAGCTTCCGCCAGCGGAAACTGTAATCCTTGATGAGTAGCGATAGGCTTGCCCCAAACAGAGCGTTCACCAGCATACTCGACCGCCTTTTTGATCAGGTAATTACCGGTACCGATACAGCCTGCGGCAATCACAAACCGTTCAGGATTAAGCACACCGTATAAGGCCTTCCAGGCACCGCCTTCGCCACCCAGCAGGTTCTCCACAGGGACTTCGAAATCATCGAAGAAAACCGCGTTGGTATCCATAAACTTGGAGCCCATTTTCTTAAACGGCCGCGCTTCAATCCTGTCACTGGGTAGATCGCCCACTAGCAAGGAAACCCCCGCAGTACGATTTTTAGGATCGTATGGTGAGGTCCGAGCCAGAATCACAATGCGGTCCGCATTGGCGATATTAGAGATAAAGACTTTCTGACCTTTAATCCGATAGACGTCGCCGTGACGCTTGGCTTCGAGTCGAATTTGCGACACGTTAGAGCCAGCATCCGGTTCAGTAAAAGCACCCGACCAGAGCTCACCGCCGATCAACTTGGGGATATATTTCTTTTTCTGCTCTTCGGAACCGCCAGACATAACTGCGCAACCGCCAAACACAGGCCCACCGACAAAAATCATCGATCCTTCGCAGGCTCCAGCCTCACCCAGTGCTTCGGAAGCAACACACAGATCAAGCATACCCATGCCGCTGCCACCGTACTCTTCTGGCAGGCTGATTCCCAACAAACCCTGCTCGGTCACCACATCCCAGAATTCGCGGGGAAAGCGCTCTTCGTCTTCAATGCCAGCCCAATACTCCTCGGGAAAATCTGCGGCAATTTTCTGACATAAATCGCGCAGAATTCTCTGCTCTTCAGTGAAATCAAATTCCATGGCTTAGACCTCCGTAGTGAGCTTGTAGCTCTGGGTACCCGGCTTGAATTCCCGCTTTTTAAAGGAAGCCAGTGCGGTGCGGACCCAATCATCGTTGGTCTCTCTGGAGAGTTCCCAAAGTTTAGCCATTTCGTAATCGATAGCAGGCTCGAAGTCCATCCAGATAACTTTTTCGTAAACTTCTTTAGTTTTGGTGAGCACGATACGACCTTTCGTCACCAGCAAGCCAACCACACGCTCACACTCGGCATCCAGTTCTGCCAGTGGCACCGCACGGGTCACATAACCTAGCGCAACGCCCTCAGCACCGGTGAAGGTTTCAGCGGTGAGCGCATAATAAAGCGCCTGTTTACGGGCCGGAATATTGTTGGCGTAAGCCCAGGTAGTGCCGCCGCCAGGGAAGATACCGAAGTTAACTTCTGACAGGCCCCAAACCGTATCTTCTGCAGCAATCACGATATCGCAGATACCGGCCAGCTCCATACCACCACCAAAACACCAACCATTAACCTTGGCAATGGTGACCGCAGGACAATTTTTAACGGCTGTGAACCAGCCAAAGCCATTGGTGTTGATCTCTGCCATTTTTTCTGGGTCGTCGAACGGCTCCAGAAAGCATTGTTCCAGATCCATGCCGGCACAAAACGAAGCGCCTGCGCCGGTAATGACCAGCACCTTGACCTTTTTCCAGTCCATGGTCTTCATGATCTGATGCATTTCCGCATGTAACGCAGGACTCATGCAGTTCTTTTTTTCAGGCCGGTTCAGGGTGATGGTGGCCACATAATCGGCTATTTCGACGATAACGTTATCGTATGTGCTCATTTTCTTCCTCTTTAAATTGCAATGAAATTCAATTAGTTAAATTCTTTTTATAATTGTTATTACAAACATTTAGCTAGCCCTAAGCCTTTGTCAGGCAGTTACTACGGTTAACCGTTTCAGTAATAAGGAGCGCAATCATACCGATAAAGTGGTTTTTTTCAGAGTAGCGATATTTTTCAATTTATGCGCATATGAGACTGGATAAATTGATTGCCCCTTGAACAAGGGATTGAGGCAAACTGTAAAGTCATCAATATAAAAAAATTAGGTCGCTGATCAGGTCGTTAGTAAAGCGCTGAACAGCCCCGGGCAGAGGATGCACCACTCAGAGGATCTGGAGGGATTTCATGAGCACAACAACCATTATTAAAGGCGGTCGAATCATCGATGGCAGCGGTCGGCCTGGATTTATCGGCGACCTGGCGATGCAGGGCGGCTTGATCACCGCTATTGGCAACGATCTTGGTAATCAGGGCATCATCGTCGATGCCAGCAATCGGGTGGTGACACCCGGATTCATTGATCCTCATACTCATTACGATGCGCAAATCTGTTGGGATCAAACCCTGACCAGTTCGGCTGCTCATGGTGTCACCAGCGTGGTGATGGGTAATTGCGGCGTTGGCATTGCCCCCTGCAGACCCGAAAGCCGAGATATCACCACCAATGATCTGGTCAATGTGGAAGCCATCCCCTATGAAGTTCTAAAGGCCGGAATCACCTGGGACTGGGAAACCTATCCAGAATTCATGCAGGCTGCAGGCAACCGTGGCAGCGGTGTCAATCTTGGCTTTCTGGTGCCCCTGTCGGCCCTGCGACACTATGTAATGGGTGAACCTGCTTTAGAGCGTGCTGCAAATTCCTCTGAAATAGCGCAGATGGTGAAGCTGTTTGCCGAGGCCATGGAGGCCGGAGCACTAGGCTTTAGTTTTACCGTACTCAGGCAACATATTGGTTTCGGCGGTCGTCCCCTGTGTTGCCGAAATGCCAGCCGAGACGAGTTGAAGGCATTGGCACATGTATTACGTGATTGCGGTCGTGGCTTAATTCAGGTGGCCTGTGGCAGTGCTGCTGGCCGACTCGATGATGCCGGCTATGATCTTTTAGATTTTTTGTTGCATGAAAGCGACCGTCCCGTAACCTGGGCATTTCTATTAGTACCACCTGAAAACCCGTCGATTGTTGCTGAGACTCTGGACTTTACCAACGCACTGTTTGCGCGCGGAGCAGTTCCGCAGGTTTCCTGTCGACCCTTCATGACCCAGCTCGAACTGGCAAAACCCTTCCTGTTTGCCGACCGAGATAGTTTCCACAAAATCATTAACCTGCCCAGAGAAGCTCAGCAGGAAGCCTATCGAGACAAAGCCTTTCGCAAAGCTGCTAAAGAAGAATTAAAAAACAAACCGGGTGTGTTTGGTGAAGGTTGGGACCGGGTTGAACTGCAGGAGTTCACCAACCCAGAGTTGGCCCAGTACACCGGTCGCTCTTTAGCGGTCATCGCTGAGGAACAGGGTAAACATCCATTGGATCTATTTTTAGATCTGGCCCTCGATCACGAATATGACCTGCGCTACATGTACGACATCGCCAACATTGATGAAACCTGGGTTCGCTATTTAATCAACGATAAACGCACCTTGATTGGTGTCTCTGACAGTGGCGCGCACGTGGATCAGCTCTGCGATGCAGGCTATGCGACCTGGATGCTCGGCACCTGGGTGAGAGAGCGACAAGCGATTTCTATGGAACATGCTGTGCGCCGGCTGACGTTCGACCAGGCCGAGTTTCTTGGTTTTAAAGATCGGGGCCTGCTCGCGGTAGGTGCCGCTGCCGATGTGGTGATACTTAATCCTGACACGGTAGGTAGTGATCGTTTTGCCTCACCACAGTTTGACCTTCCCGGTGGCGCACGACGACTGGTGTCAGCGGCTCGGGGCATAGACGCGGTTTTCGTGAATGGCCAACATGCTATGCAGGGTGACCAGCCGACTGGCAACCTTGCTGGAGAGTGTTTAAGACCCGATTAGTCTGTAGTCTCGGATTTTTGCTGTTAGGGTTAGTTGGTAACCTGGAAATGATCCGCGCCGCTCTCGGTTACCGCCTCAGCACGGAGTACTGATTTATCTCAAGTGGTGGTTTCAATCGACCAGTGCAGGCTGTTTGCTTTAGGTAGTTGGAACCTTCGCCGCTTCGGTTTCTTCAGAAGAACTAACATCGTCATCAGGTTCGTTTTTATCGGCGCTTACTTCATTATCAATCCCAATCCCAGGATTGGGCGTCGTTTCATCGTCATCAACCGACAATACGGTTTCGTCTAATTCATTTGCGGTCACTTCTTCAAGCTGATCTTCATCCAGATTAATAAAGTCAGCCTCTGAACTAACCTCATCGCTCACAGCTTCATCGGACCCGGAATCCACCGGTACATCATTAGACTGATAGCCAACCTGATTGGAAACCGTTACGTCTTCAGAGTCAGCCAGGGAACAAACCGGGGCGGTCTCCCGGGTCGGTGCGTTGGTGATAGTGACATCCTCAGCGTCCGCATAGTCGCTACTAGATAAATTACCAACTGGCGCTGAAGCAAATTGGTCACTGGGTGGAGGCAGCGGCCGAAATGGGAACGGCAAGCGAGACTCCTACAGAATCAGATAATCGGTCAGCTGATAGAGATAACAAACCAGACGATCGGTGATCCGCATCAACGCTAAAGGCGGCCGTGCTCCGGTAGCCAATGCAATGATTAATTCCGCGATCACCAAAGTAGCCGTGAGCGGTACAACCATCATTGCAACGCTAATCAGCACAAGACTGACAATTAAACGCAGCATTACCGCACCGCGGCCGTATTCAATATTTGAGAAATCGTAGTTCATTGTTGGCTCCCTTCCTGGATTCCCTGAATAGATTGAGGGCAAAACCAATGCCGTTTCGGCACCCTACTGGCTAATCTGGTTGATTTTATATTGGTCATTATTTGAGCGGTTTTTACGTTTGCTTAATGAGTCCATGGCGGTTACCGGTTTTTGCTCCTGCAAAAATGGATTTCAGACCATCCTTGGCCTTCACATAACCCCATAGGCGATGATGGCGTCGGCTACTTTTAGGAACCCGGCAATATTGGCCCCTTTGACGTAGTCCACACCCTCGTCGGTAGCGCCATATTCGACGCATTGAGCATGAATATTGCCCATAATCTCACGTAGACGACGGTTTAACTCATCCCTGTCCCACGCCAAACGCATGCTATTTTGCGCCATTTCAAGGCCGGATATAGCAACGCCACCGGCGTTAGCCGCCTTACTTGGCGCAAACAATACACCAGCAGCCTGGAACAGTTCCATCGCCGCCGCGCTGCTTGGCGTGTTGGCCCCTTCCGACAGAGCCCGAACACCATTGCTAATTAATTTTTTAGCATCAGTTTCATCAATTTCATTCTGAGTAGCGCAAGGTAAAGCCAGATCGCAGGGCACGTCCCATGGACGCTTGTCTGCAAAAAATTTCACCTTATAGTGTTTGGCGTATTCACTAATCCTGCCACGTCGATTCGCTTTCAGGTCTTTTATAAAGTCAAGTTTTTCGGTTGTAATGCCATCCTTGTCATAGATATAGCCACTAGAATCAGACATGGTGACTACCTTCGCGCCCAGAAAAATAAGCTTCTCTGTCGCGTATTGCGCCACGTTACCCGAACCAGAAACCACGGCCACTTTATCGGCTATCGATTCACCGACATGCTTGAGCATGTCTTCCATCATATAGACGCACCCGTAGCCGGTGGCCTCGGTACGAACCTCGCTACCGCCAAAAGAAAGACCTTTACCGGTCAGAACGCCGGTAAATTCATTGACGATGCGCTTATGTTGGCCAAACATGTAGCTGATTTCACGGCCACCGACACCAATATCTCCCGCAGGAACGTCGGTATCCGGGCCTATATGACGGTAAAGTTCAGTCATAAATGCCTGGCAAAAACGCATAATTTCTCGGTCAGATTTACCCTTGGGATTGAAATCAGCCCCGCCTTTTGCGCCGCCCATCGGCAGACCGGTCAAACTATTCTTCAGGGTCTGTTCGAATGCCAGAAACTTGAGCACGCTCAAGGTGACATTGTGATGAAAACGAATACCACCTTTATAAGGGCCAATGGCATTATTGTGCTGCACACGATAACCACGGTTAGCTCGAAT